>DASUHM010000081.1 GCA_036273515.1 Gaiellales bacterium | reverse complement strand
CGGCTCGCCGTCGACGGTGAGGCCGGCTTCCGGCTCGGCAGCGACGGCATCGAATCCCGGATCGAGCCCCTGCTCGCGCCATGCGAATGCGGCGGCCGCCTCACCCGGGGTCAGACCCCGAACGGAACTGCAACGGAAGTGTCACGGCCGGCGTTCGGGGTCAGACCCCGATTCGAGGCCGAGGCCTTTCGCCCGCTCGCGGCGCGCGGCTGGGCGGTTCTCGAGGCCAGCGCCGATCCGCGGCTCGAGCGGCTCGCGAAGCTGTGGCGGTCGCGCGCACTCGTGCTGCTCGGCCGCGAGAACGAGCTCACCCGCGAGCAGCAGCTCGAGCTGCGCCTCGAGGGCCGGCTGGCGGGGCTGCAGGACGACATCGAGCGCGCCCGAGCCGCCGGCGACGACGATGCCGCCCAGGCCGCGCACGCCCGCTACATCGAGCTCGGGACGACGTTCGTGCGCCGCTTCGTCCTCTTCGACGATGGCCCAACCCGAACCGCTGGCTAGCCGGGTCGCGGCCTACATCGCCGAGCATGCCCTGCTCGAGCCCGGCGAGCCGGTGCTCGTCCTCGTCTCCGGCGGCGCGGACTCGGCCTGCGCGTGGGGGCTCGTGCGCGAGCTCGGCTACCACGTCGAGGCGCTGCACGTCGAGCACGGCCTGCGCGGGGCCGACGGCCTGGCCGACGCCGCCCACTGCGCCGGCCTCGGCGCCACCGTCGTCGCGGTCGACGTCGAGGACGGCCCGAACCTCGAGGCGCGCGCGCGTGGTGCCCGCTATGCCGCCGCCCGCGAGCACGCCGGCGGGCGCCCGATCGTGACCGGCCACACGCTGTCCGACCAGGCCGAGACGGTGCTCTACCGGCTCGTCTCGTCGTCCGGTGCCCGGGCCATCCGGGCGATGCGGCCCGCGGCGGGCGGGATCGTTCGCCCACTTCTGTGCGCCACCGCCCAGGACACGCGGGCGTGGTGCGCCGAGCACGGGATCGAGCCGCGCGAAGATCGCACCAACGCCGACGAGCGCCTGCGCCGCAACCTGATCCGGCGCGAGGTGATGCCCGCGCTCACGCGCGTGCACCCCGGCGCCGAGCGCAACCTGGCCCGGTCGGCCGAGCTGCTCGGCGAGCTGGACGAGCTCCTGCGCGAACTGGCCGGCGAACATGTCGAGCCGCACATCGCCCTCGCCGACCTCGACGAGATGCCGCGCGCGCTGCGCGTGCTCGTCCTGCGCGAGGCGGCCGAGCGGGCCGCCGGCCGGCCGCTGCGGCTGCCGCGCGCGCTGACCGCCAAGCTCGAGGCGATGGCCGAGCGCCGCAAGGGCGTCGAGCGGCTCTCGCTCGGCCGCGACATCGAGGCGGTGCGCGACCGCACCACACTCGCCTTCGTCCCGCCTGGAACTAGGTATCCTCCGCCGGGATGAACGTCGAGCAGACCGGCCTCGAACACGATCCCCTGATCGCCGAGACGCTGGTCGAGGCCGACGCCGTCCGCGCGCGGGTGGAGGAGCTGGGCGAGGAGCTCTCCCGCGACTACGCCGGGCTCGACCCGCTGCTCGTATGCGTGCTCAAGGGGGCGGTGTTCTTCCTCGCCGATCTGGTGCGCAAGATCACGGTCCCGTGCGAGATCGATTTCATGGCCGTCTCGAGCTACGGCAACAGCACCGACTCCTCCGGCGTCGTGCGCATCCTGAAGGATCTCGAGGCCAACATCGAGGGCCGCCACGTGGTCGTCGTCGAGGACATCGTCGACTCCGGCCTCACCCTCTCCTATCTGCTGCGCAACCTGCGCGCGCGGCGGCCGGCGTCGGTCGAGGTGTGCGCCCTCCTGACCAAGCCCGCGCGGCGCAAGGCAGACATCGTCTGCCGCTACGTCGGCTTCGAGATCCCCAACCGGTTCGCCATCGGCTACGGCCTGGATTACGGCGAGCGCTACCGCGGCCTCCCCTTCGTCGCCGCGCTCGATGAATCCAAACTCCCCGACGAGTTTGAATAACGGGGGAACCCGGGGTTCCCCCGTTGGCCCCCTCCTTAACTCTGTTGCGCCGCCTTCATGAGCCCCGACCGTCGGCCGCCTTACGGGACAGGGGAGCAAGTCGCGGATTCGGGTGTGTCCGCCGCCCCGCGACGAATCCAAGCGCTCGGCCCGTACGAATACCCAGGGAAACCCCCGATCGTCAAGGACTCTCCAGTCCGTGCCGATACGGGGGCATTGGAAACCCCCGTGGTATCGTTGGACCGGTAATCCGACTCCCGGCGACCGCGGGCAGGGCCGTCCGACTCTATCCCCGGGGGAAGTAGGCGACACGTCGTGAACAGACTTTTCAAGAGCGCACTTTTTCCGATTCTCGTCGTGCTGGTGCTCGCGTTCTTCGCCCTGAAGATCGTCAACTCGTCGAGCAGCGGGCCGAGCCAGAACTGGAGTGACCTCGTCAGCCAAACCGAGGCGAGCAAGATCAAGAGCCTCAAGTCCGACCCCACCGGAAACAGCGTCACCTACACGCAGACCGACAACACGACGCACAGCGTCGGCGTCCCGTCGGTCGCGCTGCTGAACCAGGAGCTCTCGCTCGCGAAGGAGAAGGGCGTCGCCATCGACGGCGCGAAGGCCGGCGGCTCCCCGTGGTGGAGCGCGCTGATCACCATCCTGCCCTTCCTGCTCTTCTTCGTGTTCTGGATCTTCCTGATGAACCAGATGCAGGGCGGCGGCTCGAAGGTGATGAGCTTCGGCAAGAGCCGGGCCAAGCGGATGTCCGTCGACTCGCCCAAGATCACGTTCAAGGACGTTGCCGGCGTCGACGAGGCGGTCGAGGAGCTACAGGAGATCAAGGAGTTCCTCGAGAACCCGAAGAAGTTCCAGGCGCTCGGCGCCCGCATCCCCAAGGGCGTGCTCCTGTTCGGGCCTCCGGGCACCGGCAAGACGCTGCTCGCCCGGGCCGTGGCCGGCGAGGCCGGCGTGCCGTTCTTCTCCATCTCCGGCTCCGACTTCGTCGAGATGTTCGTCGGCGTCGGCGCGAGCCGCGTCCGCGACCTGTTCGAGCAGGCCAAGCAGAACTCGCCCTGCATCATCTTCATGGACGAGATCGACGCCGTCGGCCGCCATCGCGGCGCCGGCATGGGCGGTGGCCACGACGAGCGCGAGCAGACGCTGAACCAGCTCCTCGTCGAGATGGACGGATTCGAGATGAAGGACAACGTGATCCTGATCGCGGCCACGAACCGGCCCGACATCCTCGACCCGGCCCTGCTGCGCCCGGGCCGCTTCGACCGCCAGGTCGTCGTCGACCGCCCCGACCGGGTTGGCCGCAAGAAGATCCTCGAGGTGCACAGCCGCGGCAAGCCGATGTCGCAGGTCGTCGACATCGAGGCGCTCGCCGGCCAGACGCCCGGCTTCACCGGCGCCGACCTCGCCAACCTCGTCAACGAGGCCGCGCTGCTCGCCGCGCGCAAGGGCAAGAAGCAGATCGAGAACCTCGAGCTCGAAGAGGGCATCATGCGGGTCATCGCCGGGCCCGAGAAGAAGACCCGGCTGCTCTCGCCGAAGGAGCGCGAGATCACCGCGGTGCACGAGATGGGCCACGCGCTCGTCGGCCACTTCCTCGAGCACAACGACCCGGTGCACAAGATCTCGATCGTCGGCCGCGGCATGGCCCTCGGCTACGTCGTGACGCTCCCCCAGGAGGACAAGTTCATGCGCTCGCGCGCGGAGCTCCTGGACGGCCTGGCCAAGAACCTGGGCGGCCGCACCGCCGAGGAGCTCGTCTTCGGCGAGGTCACGACCGGCGCCGAGGACGACCTGAACAAGACGACCGACACGGCCAAGCGCATGGTCACCCGCTGGGGCATGTCCGAGAAGCTCGGCCCGCGCACGTTCGGCCGCGACTCGAGCCAGCCCTTCCTGGGCCGCGACTTCGGCCACGAGGCGGACTACTCGGAGGAGATCGCGCGCGAGATCGACGACGAGATCCGGCGCATCGTCGAGCAGGCCCACGAGCGCGCCCGCGAGGTGCTCGGCGCCAACATCGACGAGCTCAACCGGATGTCGAAGATCCTGATGCAGTACGAGACCTTCGACGCGGGCCAGTTCCAGCGCCTGCTCGCCGGCGAGGCGCCCGAGGAGATCTTCAAGGACCAGGAACCGAAGCCGACCGAGACGCCCACGGAGCAGCCGCGCAAGGAGTCCACGCGGCCCCGCGGGATCGGCCTGCCGCTCCCGGGCAACATCGCCTCCGGCCAGCCGCCGGAGTCGCCGCAGCCCTCCTGATCAGGCCCGGGGCCAGGCCCCATCCGGGGCCTGGCCCCGTCTGAAATCCCCTTGAAGGGGGTGGGTCGGATGACCCCTGCCTGCCGATCACCTGGACAGCCGTCCCGTCCACCGTCTCCAGGGGTCTACGCGCTTGCGCTTCGTCCGGGTCACACTCTCGTTTGCCGTCGGCATGGCCGGCTGCCTCGTCATGGCGCCGCAGGCCCTCGCCACGACGCCGCGGATCAGCGGCCCGATCCTCTCCTACAAGTGCCCGCCGGCGCCGCTCTTCTGCACCCGGACGCTGAAGCCGGGCGTCACGCTGACCCACTGGCGGGCGCGGATGCGAAGCGGCACGAACCAGGACATCTACAAGCTCTCGTGGAAGCTCGGCGACCCACACATCCAGCTTGCCGCCGAAGCGCTCAACCATCCGACTGCGACGGGCAGCATCCGCCTGAACACGATCTCGAACTGGGCCCACGCGAGCGCGCCCGGCGGCTTCCTCGGCGCCATCAACGCCGACTTCTTCGGCCAGGGCTCGAACTGGAGCTACGGCAAGCCGAGCGGGATGCTCGTGCAAGGCCGCCACATCGTCGACTTCGGCACCGGCGGCCCGGCCGTCGGCTACGAGTCCGCCGGCCGCATGGTGATGGGCTCGCCGCTCGCGCGTCCCGCCAAGATCACGCTGCTCGAGGGCCACACGGCCACGATCGCCGCGTTCAACCCGAGCTCGACCGGCCTTCAGAACGTGAAGGGCGACCAGGTCGCGATCAAGACCGGGACGCTCGCGCGCGTGCCGGCCGGCTGGGTGGGCTTCGTCGTCACGAACGCCGATCCCTCGTTCTTCGACGACATGCTCCACGGCAGCGCGCAGGTCAACAACACAACCGGCCTCAAGACGGGCGAGACCGTCCGCGGCTTCCGCTTTGGCGAGGGCACCGGCACGACCACGATGACGCAGCTCACGGTCGTCAACTCGGCCACCTGCGGCGGCTACGTCTGCACGGGCCAGATCGACGTCCCGCTGGCCGCCGGCCAGGCGCTCATGATCACCAAGGCGAACCACTTCGCTGCCGGCGACCTCGAGCACAAGGCGAACGCGGCCGCGCACGCCTTCACGATCTCCACCGACACGCCTCGCTGGGCCGCCGTGACCGACGTGATGGGTGGCAAGCCCCGCCTCGTGAAGGGCGGCAAGGTGCAGTACCCGCTGGCGCACGTGAACCCGCCGATGATGTCGAGCGACGGCTGGCAGTGGGATTACCCGCACTGGCGCCCGGCCGTGGCCGAGACCGCGACCCGCGGCTGGCTCATCATCACGGGCGGCGTCAAGTACGGCGACGGCGTCTACGGCTGGAACTGGGGCAAGATGCTCGTCCAGCTCGGCGCCCAGAACGCGATCGGCTTCGACAACAACTCGTCGACCGAGATGTACGTGCCCGGCAGGGGTACCTGGACGTTCTCCCCCGGGTGGGAGCGCCAGATCACCGAGGCCACCGCGCTCGCATACCACTAACCATCTAGGCTCCGCAGCGTGCTGCCGCTGCGAGAACGCTTCCCGGCTCCGGCCGTGATGGGTGTGGTGAACGTGACCCCCGACTCCTTCTCGGACGGGGGCGCGTTCCTCGATCCCGCCGCGGCGATCGCCCACGGCCTGCAGCTCGCCGCCGAGGGGGCGGACGTGCTCGACGTCGGCGGCGAGTCGACCCGGCCGGGCTCGGACCCGGTGCCGCTCGAGGTCGAGCTCGAGCGCGTGCTCCCGGTGATCGACGGCCTGGCCCGCCAGACCGAGGTGCCGATCTCGATCGACACCGTGAAGGCCGAGGTGGCCGAGCAGGCGATCCGGGCCGGCGCGGCGCTCGTGAACGACGTCACCGCCCTGCGCCACGACCCGGCGATGGCCGAGGTGGTCGCCGCAGCCGGCGTGCCGCTGTGCCTGATGCACATGCTGGGCGAGCCGAAGACGATGCAGGACGATCCCCATTACGACGACGTGGTCGCCGACGTGTCCGCGTTCCTGACCGAGCGGGTCGCCTTCGCCCGGGCGAGCGGCATCGATCCCGACCAGGTCTGCATCGACCCGGGGATCGGCTTCGGCAAGACGATCGACCACAACCTGACTCTCCTGCGCCACCTCGACCGGATCGCCGCGATCGGCCCGCCGGTGCTCGTCGGCGCCTCGCGCAAGTCGTTCCTCGGGGCTCTCACCGGCCAACCGCTCGAGGGCCGGGACGTGGCCACGGTGGCCGTCAACCTGGCCGCGGTGCGGCGGGGCGCCTGGATGCTGCGCGTGCACGCGGTCAGGCCGACCCGAGACGCGCTGACCGTCTCGGCCGCGATCGAGGCGGTCGCGTGAGCGGTGCGCTGGTCGAGGTCCGCGGCCTGCGCATCTACGCCTACCACGGCGTGCGCGACTTCGAGCGCGAGCGCGGGCAGCCCTTCGTGATCGACGTCTGGCTGCGCTGTGCGCCGTCGCAGGCGGGCCAGTCCGACGACCTGGAGGACGCCGTCAACTACTCCGCCGTGTGCGACCGGGTGGCCGAGCTCGCCACCGGCGGCCCCTACCAGCTGCTCGAGCGGCTGGGCGCGGTGATCGCGGACGACCTGGCCGGGCGCTACCCGGTCGCGGGCGTGCGCGTGCGCGTCGCCAAGCCGCATGCCCCGGTGAAGCACGACGTCGCCGAGGTCGCCGTCACGGTCGAGCGCGGCTCGCTCGCAATCGTTGATCCGTAAACGGGCTATCGGCGGTCTGGAAGCACCCGTATAACGGATTCATGGACGGGATGCGCATCGTGGTGGTCGAGGACCAGCCACTGTTCAGGCGCGGTCTGATCGATCTGCTCGACGCGGAGGGCTTCCGGGTCGACGGCTCGGCCGGGACGGTGCGTGAGGCGATGGACGTCGTCGCCGCGCGCATGCCCGACATCGTGCTGATGGATCTCCAGCTCGCGGACGGGAGCGGCATCGACGCCACCCGGCGGTTGTTCGAGCTCCACGGCGAGCGCGTCCGCGTCGTGATGCTGAGCGAGTCTCGCGACCCGGCCGACATGATCGCCGCGGTGCGGGCGGGCGCCGTCGGCTACCTGACCAAGGATCAGGCCCCGGAGCGGCTGGCCGAGGCCCTGCGCGGTGTCCTGCGCGGCGAGGCGGCCCTGTCGCGGCGCATGGCCGCGCACCTGATCGCTGACGTCCGCGACACACAGCGGCGGATGGTGCTCGCCACCAAGCTGCCGCACCGCGAGCGGCTCACCCCGCGCCAGCTCGAGATCCTCCAGCTGATCGCGGCCGGCGAGACGACCACCGAGATCGCCCGCCGCCTGTTCCTCTCCCCCGAGACGGTGCGCTGGCACGTCAAGGCGATCCTGCGCAAGCTGAAGGCGCGCACCCGCGCGGAGGCCGCGGCGGCCCTGCGCGAGGTGATGGCCTAGACCTAGGCGTCCGTGCGGAGCGCCTCGGCGGCGTGGCGCACGATCCAGACCGACACGGTCAGGCAGTAGGTGATCACGGTGCAGGCGGCGACGATGGCGGCCGCCTGGCCGGCGGCGCCGGTCACGAGCTCGGCGATGCCGACGAGCAGCGGGCGCATGAGGACGAAGGCGAGCAGACCGCCGATGCCCAGGTGCACGGTCGTGCGCCGGAGCTCCTTGGGCCGGAGGTTGGGATAGCGGGCATCGGCCCAGATCGCGAGCGCGGCGGGGCAGAGTACGAGCACGACGGCAAGTTCCATGAGGGTCGACATGGCACCATCCTGTGGTTTTCCGGAGCTGGAGCGGAGCGGGTCGGCGGCCCAACGCGAGCCGTCACCAAGAGCATCGGCAAATGTGAACAATTCGTAAGGGTGATCCGTGCAAAGTGCCCCCGGAGGGGTGATCCCGGCATACGTGGCCTTCGGCGCGAACCTCGGCGATCCGGCCGAGACGCTGCGCGCGGCCGCCGTCGCGCTCGGCCGCCAGTCGGGCGTCGATCTGGTCGCCGGCTCGCCCATCTACCGCACCCGCCCGATCGGGCCGCCGGGGCAGCCGGACTACGCGAACGCCGTCGCCCGCGTCGAGACGACCCTCACCGCGGACGCGCTGCTGGACGCGCTGCACGCCGTCGAGTCGGAGTTCGGCCGGGTGCGCGACGTGCGCTGGGGGCCGCGCACGCTCGACCTCGATCTGATCTGGTACGAGGGCGCGGAGCGCACGGACGAGCGCCTCACCCTCCCGCACCCGCGCGCGCACGAGCGCGAGTTCGTGCTGCGGCCGCTGGCCGATCTCGACCCGGAGCTGGTGCTGCGCGGCAGGCGCGCCGGCGACTGGCTGGCCCGCCTCGACCCGCAGGGCGTCGAGGCGACCGGCGCCGCGCTCATGTAGAGGGGCGCGGCCGCCGATGACCCATGTATGACCGAGCTTGCGGCCACCCCGATCACGCGCGTCTCCGACCTCTTCACGCTGGTCGGCTCGCGGCTCATCCCGACGCTCCTCTTCACGACGATGGCCACGGTGTCCGTGCTCGGCGTCGGTGCCGCCCCGAGCGCCAGCGCGGCGGCCTTCCACGCCCTCTCCGCCACGCTCTGGGGGCTCTTCATCGTCCTCATCAACATCCGCCCGGCGCCGCTTCGGCGCAACCGCTCGACGATCGGCGTGATCGTCGCCCTCGTCTCCCAGCTGGCCGTCATCGCGGTCGGCCTGTTCGGCGCCCGCACCGACGGCGGCGTGGCCGTGCTCGCCTCCGACGTGCTCTTGATCGCCGGCCTCGCCTTCGCGATCTGCTCGGTGGCCGTGCTCGGGCGCTGCTTCGGCGTCCTCCCCGACGTCCGCGGCCTCGTCACCCGCGGCCCCTACCGGCTCGTCCGGCACCCGCTCTACCTGGGCGAGCTGACGGCCGTGCTCGGCATCGTGCTCGGCTCCCGCCAGCCGCTCCTGGCCGGCGGTACCTGGCTCGTCTGCGTCGGCCTCCAGCTGGCCCGCACGAGCTACGAGGAGCGCAACATCCGGGCCGAGTTCCCGCAGTACGACGAGTACGCCGCGCGCACCAAGCGGCTCATCCCCGGCGTCCTCTGATCGGGCCAAGCGGGGGCACTAGACTCCCCGCATGTCCTACATCGAAGACCTGGAGGAGTTCGATGCCGAGCTCGAGCTGCGGCTCAAGCGCGAGTACGCGACGGTGTTCGGCCTCTTCCGCTACTGCGTGCTGACGGCCGAGGCCACGTATCTGTGCAACCGGCTGGACATGGAGACGGCGAACTCACCCGCCTATCCGCTCGTGCACCTGACCATGGAGGACGTCTGGGTCTGGGACAAGAACCGCCCCAGCCGGATCATCCCGCGGGCCGAGGTGCACACGACGCAGGACGTCACGGTCGAGGAGCTCAGGCCCGAGAGCGAGATCGAGACGACGTTCCCGCCCGGGTTCGAGCTCAGCGATGAGTGATGCTGCTCGCACTCGACGTCGGTAACACCCAGACCGTCGTCGGGATGTACGACGGCGAGACGCTCCGCGAGCACTGGCGGACGACGACCGTCCGCACGCACACCGGCGACGAGCTGGCGCTGATGCTGGCGGGGCTGCTGGAGCTGCGGAAGCACACGCTGGCGTCGATCGACGCCATGGTGGTCGCGTCGAGCGTCCCCCAGCTGGCCGTCGAGTACGCCACCATGAGCCGCGAGCATCTGGGCGACGAGGCGCTCGTCCTCGGGCCGGGCGTGCGCACCGGTGTCGCCCTGCGGGTCGACAACCCGCTCGAGGTCGGCCCCGACCGCGTCGCCAACTGCGTCGCCGCCTACGCCCTGCACGGCGGGCCGTGCATCGTGGTCGACTTCGGCACGGCGATCAACTTCGACACCGTCTCGGCGACCGGCGACTTCATCGGCGGGGCGATCGCGCCGGGCCTTCAGGTGGCCCTCGACGCGCTCGGCGACCGCGCCGCCCGGCTGCAGAAGGTCGAGCTGGTCGCCCCCGCGCACGCCATCGGCACGAACACCGACACGAACGTCCAGTCCGGCGCGGTGTTCGGCTGGGCCGGCCTGGTGGACGGGCTGGTGCGCCGGTTCCGCGAGGAGCTCGGCACCGAGGCGACGACGATCGCGACGGGCGGCCTGGCCGCGCTGGTCGCGCCCCACTGCCAGACGATCGAGCACGTCGAGCCGTGGCTGACACTCGAGGGCCTGCGGATGATCTGGGAGCGCAACGCCTGAACAACCGGTGCCGGGCACCGGTTATTCACGCAAGGCGGGCGGTGACCGTACCGGCCGCGTCGACCGCGACGGCGGTCGGGACGATGCCGATGCCGTACTTGCGGGCCAGGTCGGGGCGGGTGCGCACGTCGACGGTGACCACGTCGCGGCCCGCCTCGCGCAGCTGCCGCTCGAGCGTCAGGCACTCCGAGCAGAGCGGGTGGGTGAACTGGACGACGGCGCCGTCGCCCGCGCCGGCCAGGCCGACGTCGGCCGGGTCGACCCGGCGCAGGTCGCCGCGGCCGATGCCGCGCAGGCGCGCGCCCAACCGGTAGATCTCGCAGCCCGTGCAGAAGCCGGTCACCGCGGCGAGCAGCGCGAGGGCGGCGACCAGCGCGGCCAGCACGGCGCCGAGCGTCGGGAAGCCGGCCGCGGACGCGGCGGTCGCGGCGGTGAGCACGCCGAGCCCGATCATGTTCGCGAAGCGGGGCGCGCGGGCGTCTTCGAGCTCACCCTCGCCGAGCCGCGGCTGGACGAGCTCGAAGTAGGCCAGGCAGGGCAGGCACCAGCGCCGGCCGAGCCTCAGGCCGAGCGCGAACTGGAGCGCGAGCAGGCCGAGCAGGGGCCACCAGCCGGTGATGACCGCGACCAGCGTGAGCGACCCG
This sequence comes from Gaiellales bacterium, assembly GCA_036273515.1. Classification (GTDB taxonomy): domain Bacteria; phylum Actinomycetota; class Thermoleophilia; order Gaiellales; family JAICJC01; genus JAICJC01. Next base: position 1,890 of record DASUHM010000081.1, on the reverse strand, counting down.
ATCGCCGCCTGGTTGAAGCGCGGCGCCCGGGCGTCGATCACGTCCAGGTCGCGATAGGGGTCTGCGCGTCGCTCCGCCACTTTGGATCCAAACTCTAGCGATGTCGGGATCCCTTGACATATATATCGACAACCGGTATATATCGCTCATGCAGACGATGCGAGAACCCACCTACTTCACGCTGGCCGCCCTGCTCGACGGCCCGCTCCACGGGTATGCCATCACCAAGCGGGCCGAGACGGTCTCGGACGGGCGCGTGCGCCTGACCGCGGGCACGCTCTACTCCGCGCTCGAACGCCTGCTCGGCCAGGGCCTCGTGGAGGTCGACGGCGAGGAGGTCGTCGACGGGCGGGCCCGCCGCTACTACCGGCTGACGTCCTCCGGACGGCGCGCGCTCGAGGCCGAGGCGGCCCGGCTTGCCGATGCCGCCGCCGTCGTCGTCTCACGCATGTCGGCCGCGCCGGAGCCGGCTGCATGAGCGCGGCCGAGCGCGCCTACCGGCTCGCGCTGCGGGCCTACCCGGCGGACTACCGGCGCGAGCGCGGCCCCGAGATCCTGGCGACGCTCGCCGAGATGCAGGACGGCCGGTCGATGCCCGACGCCCGCGAGCTCGGTGGCCTCGTCGCCGCCGGCATGGGCGAGCGCGGCCGGCGCGTCACCGGCGGCGACCGCGCCGGCATGTGGGCGGAGGGATGCGCGCTCGGCGCGCTGCTGCTCCTGCTGCTCGCGGCCACCGCGTCGGCGTACGCGCTCAGCTGGGACATCTGGTACGGGCGGCTGGGGATCGGCTGGCCGATCGGCGACTACGCGCCGACGCCTCTCGCCGCCGCCGGGCTCGCCCGCGTGCTCACCGCGACGCTCCTGCCCCTGGCCGCGGCGTTTGCGATCTGCCGCGGTCGGCGGCTGGTCGCGATGGTGGCGCCGCTCGCCGCGACCGCGCTCTACCTGAGCGGCATGGTCGGGTTCGCCGGCGCCGTCGGCTACCAGACCTGGACGCCCGGCCAGTCCTGGCTCGAGAACGCCTACCGGTTGGGCACGGCGACGTTCCTCGCGGCGCCGGCCGCGCTCCTGTGGGTGGCGGGCCGATCGGGTGTTCGGCCCGCGGCGCGCCGGTCGCTCGCCTGGCTCGCGCTGCCGGCCGTGCTGGCGGTCCTGCACCTGGCCTACTGGGCCACGACCGTCACCCTCTGGCCGCTCGGCGCCCTCGTCCTGGCGTGGTTCCTGGCCGGCCGCTGGAGCCCGCACCTGGCCGTCGCCGCGTTCGGGGTGGCCGTGCCGGTGCTCATGTTCATCCTGCCGACCGCGCTCGCTGCGCCGGAGTACGAGTATGCGGTGGCCGTCGCCTCCGGGGCTGCGGTGATCGCGCTGGCGTCGCTGCTCTCGGCGCTCGCGTTCGCGCCCGACACGGAGCTCGACCGGCCGCCTGTGTGATCATCCCGGTGTGACCACGCACCGGTTCGATGCCGTCCTCGGGGCCGACGCCGGCGACCTGCCCGCCGTCGTGCTCCCGGCCGACGTGGCGGCCGCGATGGGCGGCCGGGCCCGCATCCCGGTGGCCGGGACGATCAACGGCGTCGCCTTCCGCGGCTCGACGATGCCGATGGGCGACGGCCGCCACTGCGTCGGGTTCCGCAAGGAGATCCGGGCACAGGCCGGCGGCGTCGAGCCGGGCGACTCGGTGGCGATCGAGATCGGCCGCGACGACGCGCCCCGGGCGGTCGCCGTTCCCGCCGACATGGACGCCGCGCTGGCCGCGGAGCCGGGCGTGCGGGCCGCCTTCGACGCGATGTCCTACACGCACCGGCGTGAATGGGTCGAGGCGGTGGACGGGGCGAAGCGGCCGGAAACCCGCGCCCGCCGCATCTCGCAGGCGGTCGACGCCGCCCGCGC
>DASUHM010000080.1 GCA_036273515.1 Gaiellales bacterium | reverse complement strand
CATCGCGCCCACCGAGGCGAGCATCGCGAGGCGAACGCCGCCCTCGTCCACGTCCATCGTGCTGGTCAGCCAGGCGTAGCCCGTCCAGGCCCACCACAGCGCGGCCAGCATGAGCATCCCTCGAAACACTCCGCCCCAGGTCGGGTGGTGCGCAAGCAGCGTCGTGACCTGCGTGATCGCGAAGACGAAGACGAGGTCGAAGAAGAGCTCCAGGGGCGTGACCTGGTGCTCGTTGCGCGCTGGCTCGACTGCGGCCTCGGACACGCGATGATCGTGCCACGTCCGAGGCCGCAGGGTTCTGAGGCGTTACCGGGACTGCGCCATCCGGAAATGGTTCCCGGAGGCGTCGCGGAACCCGGCGTCGATGCCGTACGGCTGCTCGGTCGGCTCCTGCGAGAACTCGACCCCGCGCTTGACGAGCTCCTCGTAGGCGGACTGGCAGTCGTCGACCGAGAAGAAGAGCCCGCCGGCGGCGCCCTTGGCGACGAGCGTCTCGAGCGCGGCCCGGGTCTCGTCGTCGAAGACGGGCGGCCCCGGCACGGTCATGAGGGCGAGGGCGACGTCGTCCTGGCCGGGCAGCCCGACCGTCAGCCAGCGAAACCCGCCCAGCTCGGGCAGGGTGACGTCGGCGCGCACCTCCATCCCCAGCTTCTCCGTGTAGAAGGCGAGCGCCTCCTCCTGGTCGTGCACCCAGACGTTCACGTTGGTCAGCTTCTTCAGCATGGTTTCCCTCCCGTGGGAATCTCGATTGAGACCACGCTAGCCAGCGGCCAGCGCGGTGTCTTCTCGAAACGTGCTGGACGGCTTCCGCGCCCAGGCGAGGGCGAGGCAACCGGGCACGGGAACCCGGTTTGCGGCGGGCGGATGGGCGGCGCGGTAGGCGGTCGGCGAGAGCCCGTAGGCGCGGCCGAAGCTGGTCGTGAACGAGCCGACGCTACGCAGGCCGACCGCCATGCAGATGTCGGCGACCGAGTGGTCGGTGTGGCGCAGGAGGGCCGCGGCCCGCTCCAGCCGGCGGGTGAGCAGGTACTGGTGCGGCGCCTCGCCGAAGGCGCGGCGGAACTCGCGGCTGAAGTGGGCGGGCGAGAGGTGGGACGCCCGCGCGAGCGCCTCCACGTCGAGGCGCTCGCGGTAGCGGGCGTCGATCAGGTCCTTGGCACGCAGCAGGTGCCGGGCCGGGGGGACGGGCTTCATGCCGCGGCCGCGCCTCCCTCGACGAGCGGCCGAAGCGTCATCAGGGCGACGGCGCCGGCCGGACGCACGTCGACCGCCTCGTAGCCGGCGGCGCCGGCGCCGTCGCGGAACAGGCGCTTGCCGCTGCCGAGCACGGTCGGGTAGATCATCAGCCGATATTCGTCCACGAGGCCCGCGTCGTGCAAGGTGTGGACGAGCGACGCCGAGCCGGCGACCAGGATGTTTCCGTCCAGCCGGGCCGTGAGCGCGGTCACCTCGGCGACCGGATCGCCCGGCAGGATGGTCGAGTTCTGCCAATCGGCCCGCTCGAGCGTCGAGGAGACGACGTACTTGGGCATGCCGTTCATCCTCTCGGCGAAGCCCTGCTCGTCCTCGATGGACGGCCACGCCGCGGCGAAGCCCGCGTAGGTGACCCGGCCGAGGAGCATCGCCTCGGCGTCGCGGAGCTCCTCGAGCTTGTAGGCGTCGCCGTCGGCGCCGCGCTCGAACTTGAAGGCCCAGCCGCCCGAGGGCGTGCCCTCGGACCCGCCGGGATCCTCCATCACACCGTCGAGCGAGACGAACTCCGACACCACGATCCTTCCCATTTCAGATCCTCCAGGTTGAGGGTGTGCTGGTGGGGAGACCGGACGGTCCGCGCAAACTCATCTACGCTTGGCCTTCATGAAGGATTGATGAACGGAGACGCGACGTGCGCGTGCTGGTGGTCGAGGACGAGCCGCACATGGCGGAGCTGATCCGCAAGGGCCTCTCCCGGGAGGGCTTCGCGGTCGACGTCGCCGCCGACGGCGAGGAGTGCCTGGGGATGGCGGCCGAGACCACCTACGACGCCATCGTGCTCGACATCATGCTGCCGGGCATCAGCGGCTTCGAGGCCTGCCGCCGCCTGCGCGGCGAGGCGGTGTGGACGCCGGTGCTGATGCTGACCGCGCGCGACTCGGTCGACGACCGCGTCACCGGCCTCGACGCGGGGGCCGACGACTACCTGGTGAAGCCGTTCGCCTGGCCCGAGCTGCTGGCCCGGCTGCGCGCCCTGATCCGCCGCGGCGACCACGAGCGGCCGACGGTGCTCGAGGTGGGCGACCTGCGGCTCGACCCGGCCACCCGCGCCGTCCACCGCGGCGACGCGGCGATCGACCTCTCGGCCAAGGAGTTCGCCCTCCTCGAGACGTTCATGCGCCGGCCCGGCGACGTGCTGCCGCGGGCGCACCTGCTCGAGCGCGCGTGGGACGTCGGCTACCAGGGCCGCTCGAACGTCGTCGACGTCTACGTCGGCCACCTGCGGGCGAAGATCGACGTGCCGTTCGGCCGCCAGACGCTCGAGACGGTGCGCGGCAGCGGCTACCGGCTGCGCGCCGCCGAGGAATGATCCGCCGCGCCCCGATTCGGATCCGGGTCGCGGCGGCGTTCGCGGCCGCGATGGCGGTCGTCCTGCTCGCCACCGGCCTCTTGCTCTACGTCCGTATCAGCGGCGAGCTCCAGACCGCGCTCGACCGCGAGCTCGAGCTGCGCGCGTTCGACATGACGACCATCGTCCACGACCCGCACATGTCGCTCGCCACGACCGGCCCGCACCCATTCGTCGAGAAGGGCGAGGCCTACGCCCAGCTGCTGGACGCGCACGGGCGCGTGCTCGACGCCACCGCCCCGCTCCGGGTCGCCCGCGTGCTGACGCCGGCCCAGGTGCAGGCCGCCCGCCGCGGCACCATCTTCGCCAACGTGCACGCGCTGCCAGGGCTGAACGAGCCGTCCCGGTTCCTGGCGACGCCGGTCTCGCGCGGCGGGCGGCGCCTCATCCTCGTCGTTGGGGCGACCCGCGAGAACCGCACCGAGACGCTCGCCGGCCTGCGCAACGAGCTCCTGATCGCCGGCCCGATCGCGCTCATCCTGGCGTCGCTCGCGGGCTACCTCCTGGCCGGCCTCTCGCTGCGCCAGGTGGACTCGATGCGGGAGCGGGCCGCGTCGATCTCGGCGGCGAATCCGGGCGAGCGCCTGCCGGTGCCGCAGACGCGCGACGAGATCCAGCGGTTGGGCGAGACCCTGAACGCCATGCTGGCCCGGCTGGAGGCGGGCATCGAGCGCGAGCGCGGCTTCGTCGCCGACGCGGGCCACGAGCTGCGCACGCCGCTCACCCTCCTGCGCACCGAGCTCGAGCTCGCCCTGCGCCACGCCGAGTCGGCCGACGACCTGCGCGAGGCGGTCAAGCGCAGCTCGGTCGAGGTCGACCGGCTCGTGCAGCTGGCGGAAGATCTGCTGCTGATCGCGCAGTCGAACGCCGGCCGCCTGGCGCTTCGGATCGAGCCGCTCGACACGGCCGACCTGCTCGCCTCGACCGCCAGCCGGTTCGAGTGGCGGGCGCAGGAGACCGGCCGCCGGATCGCGCTCGACCCCGGTGGCGAGACCTCGCTGCGAGGCGACCGCGTCCGCCTCGAGCAGGCGCTCGGCAACCTGATCGACAACGCCCTGCGGCACGGCGCCGGCGACGTCGAGCTCTCGACGGCGGACGCGAACGGCACGGTCGAGCTGCACGTGGCCGACCACGGCCCGGGGATGCCGGCGGACTTCGTCGACCGCGCGTTCGAGCGCTTCACCCGTGCCGACGTCGCCCGCGGCCACAGCGGCGGCACCGGCCTCGGCCTCTCGATCGTGCGCATGATCGCCGAGGCGCACGGCGGCGCCGCCCACGTCCGCAACCGTGCGGGCGGCGGCACTGATGTCTGGGTCACATTACCGGCGGCTGGACCTTGACACGTGCCGATCGAAACGTTTAGGTTTCAAGAGAGAAAGATGAAAAATTCATGAAGTCCAACCTCCGGCTTCTTGACTGCTTCGAGCTCACCTGTGACGGCAGACCGGTCTCGGTGCCGCACAGCGCACAGCGAGTGCTCGCCTTCCTCGCCCTCCATCCGCACCCGCTGCGGCGGGCGCAGGTGGCCGGGTCGCTGTGGCTCGACAGCCCGGAGGAGCGTGCGTACGCCAGCCTGCGCTCGGCCCTGTGGCGGGTGCAGCAGGCCGGCGCCGACGTGATCGAGGTACGCGACGCGCAGCTCTCGCTGGCGCCGTCGGTGCGGGTCGACTACCGCGACACCACCGCCCTCTCGCGCGCGCTCCTCGACGAGCCGGCGCCCGACCTCCAGGCGGTCGCCGACTGGGCCACGCTCGCCGGCGAGCTCCTGCCCGACTGGGACGACGAGTGGGTGATCGTCGAGCGCGAGCACCACCGCCACCTCTCGCTGCACGCGATGGAGACCCTCTCGGAGCGGATGCTCGCCGCCGGGACGCGCTCCCAGGCGCTCGAGGTGGCCCTGGCGGTGTTCGCGCGCGAGCCGCTGCGCGAGACCGCCCACCGGCTGATGATCCGCGTCCACCTCGCCGACGGCAACTCGTTCGAGGCGATCCGCCAGTACCACCTGTACGAGCGGCTGACGCTGACCCGGATCGGCCTGCCGCCCTCCGCGCAGATGCGCGAGCTCGTGTCCGGGCTCCTGCCGGACGAGCTCGCGCTCCCCGGCGCGGCGGCGTAGGCCAAACCGGGGCCAGGCCCCGCCGGCGCGGGGCCTGGCCCCATGCGCGGTCCCTGCGCGGAAGTGCAACGCCCCCCGTTCGGGGTCTGACCCCGAACTTCGGCCGTGACGCCCCCGTGACGGCGCGGTGACGGGCGCCTGATATCTCCTTGGCGGCACCGAGAGAGACCTGGGGAGGAGCTCGTTATGCGGTGGGTTGTCGACGGAGCGCTGCGCTTCCGTTTGCTCGTGATCGCGCTGGGGGCAGCGGTCCTGGTGGCCGGCGTCCAGCAGGCGCGCACCATGCCGGTCGACGCGCTGCCCGAGTTCGCCCCGCCCCAGATCGAGGTGCAGACCGAGGCGCTCGGGCTGTCCGCGCCCGAGGTCGAGAGCCTCGTGACGCTGAACCTCGAGGAGCTCCTGAACGGCACGCCCTGGCTGACGTCGATCCACTCGACGTCGGTGCCGGGGCTCTCGTCGATCGTGCTCAGCTTCGAACCCGGCACCGACGTTCTGCGGGCCCGCCAGCTCGTGCAGGAGCGTCTCACGCTCTCGTTCGCGATCCCGAACGTGGCCAAGCCGCCGATCATCATCCAGCCGCTCTCGACCACGAACCGGGTGATGATGATCGGCCTGTCGTCGAAGCGGATCTCGCCGATCGAGATGGGCGTCCTCGCCCGCTGGAACATCCGCCCGGCGCTGCTGGCCGTCCCCGGCGTCGCCAACGTCGCCATCTGGGGCCAGCGCGAGCGCCAGCTGCAGGTGCAGGTGCAGCCGCAGAAGCTGCTCGCCGCCAACATCTCGCTCGACCAGATCGTGCGCACGACCGGCAACGCGATGTGGGTGTCGCCGCTGACCTTCCTGCAGGCCTCGACGCCCGGCAGCGGCGGCTGGATCGACACGCCCTCGCAGCGGCTCGAGGTGCGCCACATCTTCCCGATCTCGACCGCGGCCGACCTGGCCAAGGTCGGCGTCGACGGCGCCGCGCCGCTCAAGCTCTCCGACGTCGCGAACGTGACGGCCGACCACCAGCCGCTGATCGGCGACGCGCTGCTGACCGGCAACGAGGACAGCCTGATCGTCGTCGAGAAGTTCCCGAACGCGAACACGCTCGACGTCACCCGCGGCGTCGAGGCCGCGCTCGACCGGCTGCGGCCGGGCCTGGCCGGGATCAGCATCGACACGTCGGTGTCGCAGCCGGCCAGCTACATCGACGACTCGATCTCGAACCTGCAGATCGCGCTGATCGCCGGCGCCGTGCTCCTGATCGCCGCCCTTGGCTGGCTGCTGCACGGCTGGCGCAGCGGCCTGATCGCCGTCGTCGCGATCCCGATCTCGCTGGCCGCGGCGCTGCTCGTGCTCGACCTGCGCGGCGAGACCGTGAACCTGATGATCGTGGCCGGCCTCCTGATCGCCCTCGCGATCCTGGTCGACGACGCGGTCACGTCCACCGGCACGATCGCCGCCCGTATCCGGGCCGACCGCGAGGAGGGTCGCGAGACACCGGCCCACGAGCTCGTGCTGGACGGGGCCGTCGCCGCCCGCCGCGGCATCGTCTACGCGACGCTGATCGCGCTCCTGCCCCTGCTGCCGTACCTCTTCTCCGAGGGCGTCGACCAGGCGGTGGCCGAGCCGCTCGTGTTCTCCCTCCTGCTTGCGATCCTGGCGTCGTTGGTGGTGTCGGTGACCGTGACGCCGGCCCTGGCGATGCTGCTCTTCACCCACGGCTCCTCCAGCGACGGGGCCGGATCGCCGTTGCTCGCCAGGCTGCGCGGCCGCTACACGCCGCTGGTCGAGCGCGTCGTGCGGGCGCCGCGGATCGTCTACCTGATCTCCGCAGCCGTGCTCGTGCTGGCGCTGGCCGCCGCGCCGTTCTTCTCCCAGTCGCTCCTGCCGTCCTTCCACGACCGCAACCTGGTCGTGCGCTGGACCGCGGCGCCGGGGACGTCCGAGCCCGAGATGGCCCGTCTGACGGCGCGGGTCGGATCCGAGGTGCGGTCGATCCCGGGCGTCGCCCACGTCGGCGCCCATCTGGGCCGGGCTGTGCTCGGCGACCAGATCGTCGACGTGAACTCGGCGCAGCTGTGGGTGACCGTGAAGGGCGACGCGGACTACTCGAAGACCGTGGGCCAGGTGAAGGACGCCGTCGCCGGCTACCCGGGCGTCTCCGAGAATGTGAGCACCTACCTCGACGAGCGGGTGAAGCACTTCGACACCGGCACCGGCAACGACATCACCGTGCGCGTCTTCGGCCCCGCCTTCGGGACGCTGCGAAACACCGCCGGGCACGTGCGCGACATGCTCTCCCACGTCGACGGCGTCTCCAATCTGACCGTCGAGCAGCCGCCGGAGCAGCCGAACATCGAGGTCCGCGTCGACCTGGCCAAGGCGAAGGTCTACGGCCTGAAGCCCGGCGACGTGCGCCGCGCCGCCGCGACGATGCTCGCGGGGCTCGAGGTGGGCAGCCTGTTCGAGCAGCAGAAGGTGTTCCAGGTCGTCGTCTGGAGCACGCCGGAGAGCCGCAGCAGCCTGACGTCGATCAAGAACCTGCTGATCGACACGCCCACCGGCGGGCACGTCCGCCTCGAGGACGTCGCGAACGTCCGCATCAGCCCGACGCCGACCGTGATCCAGCGCGACGCCGTGTCGCGGCGGATCGACATCGGCCTCGACGCCAACGGCCGCGACCCGGGCGCGGTCGTTTCGGACATCGAGCACAAGCTGGCCTCGACGCCGATGCCGCTCGAGTACCACGCCGAGGTCATCGGCTCCTACCAGAGCGCCGAGACGCTCCACCGGCGCATGTTCGCGTCGGGCCTGGCGGCGCTGATCGGCATCTTCCTGCTGCTGCAGGCGGCCTTCTCGAGCTGGCGGCTGGCGGCGCTCCTCACGCTCACGCTGCCCGTCTCGCTCTCCGGTGGCGTGCTGGCGGCGTTCCTGTTCCAGCTCGACATCACGCTGGCGACGCTGGCCGGGTTCATCGCTGTGCTGGCGGTGGCCGTCCGCGGCGGCATCGCCGTCGTCGGCCAGGCGGCCGCGCTCGAGGCCGAGGACGGGCGGCGCACGCGCTCGACCGCGGTGGTCGAGGCGGCCGGCGAGCGGCTCGGGCCGCTCCTGACCACCGCAATCGCGACGATGGTCGCGCTCGTCCCGCTGATCGTCACGGGGACGATTCCCGGCCAGGAGCTGGCCCAGCCGATCGCGATCGTCGTCTTCGGCGGGCTGATCACGGCGACGCTCGTGACCGCGTTCCTCGTCCCGGCGGTGTACGCCGCCGTCAGGCCGCGCCGCGAGGCCGAGCCCCGCCCCACCACCGAACCCGCGACCACCTGACGGAGGACCCGGATGCCGCGCCGAGCCATGACATACCTGCTTCTGATCGCGGCCGCGCTGACCGTGTCGGCATGCGGCTACTCGGCGGCGGCCGAGGAGAACAGCGACGGGCCCGCCAGGGTCGAGCCGGTCGAGGACTCCGACCTCTCCAAGGTGGTGCTGCAGCCGAGCGCGGCCAAGCGCATCGGCCTCGAGACGACGACGGTCGCCACCGGCTCCGTCGACCGGAACCTGGTCGTGCCGGGGACGGTCGTGGCGACGGACGGGAACGGCAGCGTCGCGGTGCGGGTGACGCTTCCCGGCGCTTCGGCAGGGAGCGTCGACGCGTCACGCCCGGCGCGCATCCTCGGCCTGGGCGGCGAAGACCTCATCGCCCCGGCCCAGGCGCCGCCTCCGGGACAGCCCGGGGGCGGCGGCGCGCGCTACTACCGGCTCGACGGCAGCACCGTCCACCCCGGCCAGAAGCTGCGCGTGCAGCTGGCGCAGAAGGGCGGCGGCCAGATGGAGACCGTGCCGTACTCCTCGGTGATCTACTGGATCGACGGCGGCGCCTGGGTGTATACGCAGGTCGCGCCGTTGACGTTCGTGCGCGCGCCAATCGTCATCGACGAGGTCGACGGCGACACCGCCGTGCTCACGTCCGGCCCGCCTGCCGGGACGCGGATCGTGAGCGTCGGCGGCGAGGAGCTGCTCGGGACCGAGTTCCAGATCGAAGGCGAGTGAGCCGCTCCCGATGATGCGCTGGATCGTCAGGTCGAGCCTGCACTTCCGGTTCATCGTCGTCGCGCTGGCCGTCGGCATGATGGCCCTGGGCGCGACCCGGGTGCGGGACATGCCGGTCGACGTCTTCCCCGAGTTCGCGCCGCCGTTCGTCGAGGTGCAGACCGAAGGCCTGGGCATGTCGACCGGGGAGGTCGAGCAGCTCATCACGATCCCGATGGAGCAGTCGCTGAACTCGACGCCGGGCCTCGACGTGATGCGCTCGAAGACGGTGCCGGGGCTGTCGTCGATCACGCTCATCTTCAAGCGCGGCACCGACAGCCTCGAGGCCCGCCAGCTCGTGAACGAGCGGGTGGCGATCGCGATCCCGAGCCTGCCGACGTCGGCCGGCATCCCCTGGGTGCTGCAGCCGCTCTCGGCCACGAGCCGGGCGATCAAGATCGGCCTGACCACCGACCGCATGAGCCTCACCGACCTCTCGATGATCGCCTACTGGACGATCCGGTGGCGGCTGATGGCGGTGCCCGGCGTCGCCAACGTGAACCTCTGGGGCGACCGCTGGAAGCAGCTCCAGCTGCAGTTCGACCCGGAGAAGCTGAAGCAGCACCGGATCAGCATCGACTACGCCCAGTCGGTCGCCTCGGACGCGCTCGACTTCGGCCTGCTCAAGTACACCGACGCCGCCAAGAACCGGGTCGGGGGGTTCATCGACAGCCCCAACCAGCGCCTCGGCATCCACCACGTGCTGCCGGTGTTCACGCCCGAGTCGATGTCGCGGATCACCATCCCCGGCCGCTTCAAGGGCGACGGCACCGCCCTCACGCTGGGCGATCTCGGGATCATGACCTGGGGCCACCAGCCGCTCTTCGGCGACGCCGTCATCAACGACAAGCAGGGCCTGCTGCTCGTCGTCGAGAAGTTCCCGTGGGCGAACACGCTCGACGTGACCCGCGGGATCGACAAGGCGATCGACGAGATGCGCCCGGGCCTGCCCGGCATCCAGATCGACAACCACATCTTCCGGCCGGCCACGTTCATCGAGATCTCGATCTCGAACCTGACCGACACGCTGCTCCTGGGGACGCTGCTGGTCGTCGTCGTGCTGGTGGCGTTCCTGTTCGAGTGGCGGGCGGCGGTGATCAGCCTGGCGGCGATCCCGCTCTCGCTGATGGCGGCGGCGCTCGTCCTCTACTACCGCGGCGAGACGATCAACACGATGGTGCTGGCCGGGTTCGTGATCTCGGTCGGGGTGGTGGTCGACGACGCGATCATCGATATAGAGAACATCGTCCGCCGCCTGCGCCAGAACCGCGCGGCCGGGCATCCGGCGCCGGCGAGCTCGGTCGTGCTCGAGGCGTCGCTCGAGGTGCGGCGGGCGATCGTCTACGCGACGCTGATCATCGTGCTGGCCGTCGTGCCGGTGTTCTTCATCCAGAGCGTCTCCGGGTCGTTCTTCAAGCCGCTCGTGCTCTCCTACGGGCTGGCGGTGCTGGCGTCGATGGTGGTGGCGCTCACGGTCACGCCGGCGCTGGCCCTGCTCTTGCTGGCGCGGGCGCCGCTGAATGACCAGCAGCCGCCGCTCGTGCGCGTGCTCCAGCGCGGCTACTCCGCCCTTCTGCGGCGGGTGCTGCGGCGGCCGTCCGTCGTGTACGTGGCGACCGCCGCGACGCTCGTGGCCGGGGTGGCGGTCACGCCGTACCTGGGCGAGTCGCTCTTCCCGACGTTCAAGGAGCGCGACTTCCTGGCCCTGTGGGTGACGCGGCCGGGCACCGGCCACCAGGAGGTCGTCCGCATCACCGAGCGGGCCAGCCGCGACTTCCGCGCCATCCCCGGCGTGCGCGGCTTCGGCGCGCACATCGGCCGGGCGGTGCAGGGCGAGGAGATCAACGGCATCAACTTCGCCGAGGACTGGCTCAGCCTCGATCCGCACGCCGACTACAACAAGACCCTCGACCAGATCCGCGCGACCGTCGACGCCTATCCGGGCCTCTTCCGCGAGCAGACCACCTACCTGAACGAGCGCATCGACGAGGTGCTGGCCGGCTCGAGCGAGGCGATCACCGTGCGCATCTTCGGCCCGAACCTCGACACGCTGCGCGAGGAGGCGGCGGCGGTGCACCACGCGCTGAAGGGCATCAAGGGTGTCGTCGACCTGCGCACCGAGCTCCAGGTCGACGTGCCGTACATCCGGGTCGTGCCCAACCTGCGCAAGTCGGCGCTGTACGGGCTCAAGCCGGGCGACATCCGCCGCCAGGCGGCGGTCATCGTGGCCAGCGAGGAGGTCTCGGACCTGCACGTGAACGGCAAGGTGTACGACATCATGGCGTGGAGCGTGCCGAGGGCGCGCAAGGACGTGCAGAGCATCCGCGACCTGCCGCTCGACACGCCCGGCGGCGGCCACGTGCTCCTGTCCGACGTCGCCAAGGTGTACGTCAGCTCGACCCCCAACCAGATCTCGCGCGAGGACAACTCGCGCCGCATCGACGTCGGCATGAACGTCAAGGGGCGCGACCTCGGCTCGGTCGTCGCCGACGTGCGCGACCGGCTCCAGAACGTGCAGATGCCGCACGAGTACCACACGGAGCTCGTGGGCGAGTTCGCCGAGCGCGAGCAGGCCCAGGGCCGGCTCTTCGCCTTCGGCCTCGCGGCGGCAATTGGCATCTTCCTGCTGCTGCAAACGTGCATCGGCAGCTGGAGGGTGGCGACGTTCTCGTTCCTGACGCTGCCTTTGGCTTTGGTGGGTGGCCTCCTGGCGGCGTTTGCGGCGGGCGGCATCATCTCGCTGGGCTCTCTGGTCGGATTCCTGACGGTGTTCGGCATCGCAGCGAGGAACGGCATCCTGCTCATCAACCACTACCAGCACCTCGAGCGCGAGGAGGGCCAGGAGTTCGGCGTCGACCTCGTGCTGCGCGGCTCGCGCGAGCGGCTGGCGCCGATCCTGATGACGGCGCTCGCCACCGGGCTGGCGCTGGTGCCGCTGGTGATGTCGGGCGAGATCCCGGGGGCGGAGATCGAGTACCCGATGGCGCTCGTCATCCTCGGTGGGTTGGCGACGTCGACGCTGCTCAACCTGTTCCTCGTGCCGACCTTGTATCTGCGCACGCGCAAGACCTGATGTAAGCCGCGCGGGCCGGCGCGCGACGCTTTGCGTATGTGGCTTAAGCTTTCGCGCCGGTGGGGAACGAACGGCCGACCTCCTTCGACGCGCTCCAGCGCATGTCCGACGCGGAGCTGGTCGCGCACGCGCGCGAGTCCCATACGGAAGGCGCGGCGGGCGTCGAGACGGCCAAGCGGTGTGTGGCGCTGGTGTATGAGCGCAATCGGGGGCTCGTCCGGGCAATTGTCGCTTCCAAGACGCCAATTGACATGGTGGACGACCTCGAGTCGACGGTCTACGAGCGGTTCGTGCGCGTCGTCTACCTGCGGTCGAAGCCGATCGAGACGCCAGCCGGCCTGCTCGTCGTCATGGCCCAGCGCGTCATCGCCACCCACTTCCAGACCCGGAAGCCGGCGGGCGCGTCGCTTGACGCGCTCGACGGGGTGGGCGCCAAGGAGGACGGCTACGACGCGATCGTCGTCGAGCAGCTGCTGTCGGTGCTCGACGAGCGGCAGCGCGAGATCGTCTGGGGTCGGCTGTGGGGTGGGCTGAAAGGCGACGAGATGGCCGAGCGGCTGAAGATCAGCCGCGGCAACGTCGATGTGATCTTCTTCCGTGCGATGGACCGGATGCGCAGGGAGCTCGAGCGGTGAGGGCCGAGGCCGTGTTCAACGACTTCGTCGCCGCGTGGGAGCGGGGCGAGCAACCCGACCCGGCGGCCGCGATTGCCGCCGCCGGGGAGGTAGACCGCGAGCCGCTGGGGGCCATGCTCGCCGCCTATCTGGCCGCCAACCCGCGCACGGACATCACCGAGGCCGAGGTGGACGCGAGGGCCGCCGACCCGCTCAGCGAGCCGCCCCGGGCGTGGCCGGAGCTGCTCCCCGCGCTTCGCGCCCGCCGGGGAACGACGCGGGGGACCTTGGTCACACGGCTGGCCGCAGCGCTGGGTCATCCCGACGCGAACGCGCAGGTCGAGGAGTACGTGCACGAGCTGGAGACTGGGCAGCTGGCGCCGACGCGGGTGCGCCCGCCGGTGGTGGCGGCGCTGGCGAAGATCCTGGAGGTGCCCGAGGCGCTGCTCGAGCTGGGGCGGGGGATCGTGCCGCCGCCCGCGGGTGCGACCGCCGCGTCGGCGTTCATGCGCGCGGCGCCGGCCGGCGCACCGCCTCCGGTGGTGGAGGAGGCGAGCACGGCCCCGCGCGTCGCCGAGATCGACGACCTCTTCACCGGTGGATGAGCTCGTCGCCGCCCGCGAGGCGCTCGACCGCTTCTGCGGGGTGTACGCGGCCTCCGTCCCGCCGGTCGACGTGGAGGAGCTGGCGGCCAGCCTGTGCTGTCTGCGGGTGCGGGCGGCGGACGACCTCGGCCCGATCGCCGGCGCGACGACGGCGGCCCAGCTGTCTGGTGTGCTGCTGCCGGCGCGGTGGGAGATCTGGGTGCGCCGCGACGAGCCGGGGCCGCGGCGCCGCTTCACCGTCGCGCACGAGATCGGCCACCACCTGCTTCATTCCGACGGCGCGGCGGTGCTGTGCCGTCCGGCCGACGTCGAGACGGCCCAGGCCAGCGAACGGGGCCGCGAGCGCGAGGCCAACCGCTTCGCCGCCGAGCTGCTGATGCCCGAGGGAATGGTGCGCGAGGCGGCCGACCGCGACGGCCCCGACCCCATCGCGCTGGCCGGGCGCTTCGGCGTCTCCGACGTGGCGATGGGCTTCCGCCTGGTCACGCTCGGCTATCTGCAGGCCCTGCCGGTCGACCTGCAGGCGGAGGTCGACCGCTGGAGAGGCATGTAAGGATCGCGCCGGCCCGGCGGACGTCTCCTCGGCAAACGCCACGAGGAGGCCCCGCACACATGCCGATCACCCTGCCCGCCCAGCTCGACGAGCCGACCGTCCACCGTGGGATCACGGTGGTCCCGCTCTACCCGCGCCGCGACCCGGAGGCCGCCTACGCGACGCTCGCCGACGGCCTGCGCCGCGGCGTGCGGATCACCGAGACGGGGCCGGACGGGACGGTACCCGAGCTCGTGGTCGAGAACCCGCTCGACGAGCGGGTGCTGCTCTACGACGGCGAGGAACTGATCGGGGCCAAGCAGAACCGGATCCTCAACCTGACGGTGCTCGTGGCGCCGCGGTCGCTGACGCCGATCCCGGTGAGCTGCGTCGAGGCCGGCCGGTGGCGGAGGCGCTCGGCGGCGTTCGCCGCCGCGACGCACACCGCCGGCCCGGAGCTGCGCCTGCGCAAGGCGCGGGTGCTCGGGGCCGATCCGCTCGTGCGCGGCGCTGCCCAGAGCGAGGTGTGGAGCGCGATCGGCGAGCAGGCGCACCGCCGCGGCGTCTCCTCGCCGACCGCCGCGCATGCCGACCTCTTCACCCACCACCGGGCGGCGCTGCGCGAGCTGCGCGAGGCGTTCCCCGCGCGGCCCGGCCAGTGCGGGGTCATCCTCGTCCTGCCGGACGGGCACACCTGCATCGACTACCTGTCGCGGCCGGACGCGTACGCCGAGCATCACGGCAAGCTGCTCGAGGGGTACCTGATGGACGCCCTCGATCAGCTCGACCGGCCCGCCGCCGGGATCGAGCCCGTGAACCGGATGTTGCACCGGCTCTCGCTCGTGCCCCTCTCCCGGCGCGGGTCGGCGGGACTCGGCACCGACTTGCGGGCGGCGACCAAGGTCGTGGCGGCCACCGGGCTCGAGCTGGACGGCGAGCTGCTGCAGCTCTCCGCATACGCATGAGCGGCCAGTCATGGGTTCCGCAATTTGCGTGGATAACCCGTCACTCTGTGGAGATCCGACTGGTAGAGTCTGGGACTTCTCATGGGAGGCCGATTCGAAGACCTGAAGGGCCGACTGCTGGACGCCATGGACGGGCTCCGCGACCGGGCAGGAGGCTTCCGCACGCGGGCGAGCGGCCTGCGCGGGAAGCGCCCGAACCTGGACGGCGTGCGCGACCGGATGCACGACAGCAGCCGCGGCTGGCAGGGGCGCAAGCCGCATCTGCCGGCGATCGACGACGCCCGGGAGCGGTGGCGAGAGGCTGGTTGGCTGATCGCCGCGCGCGAGCGGATGCGCCCGTGGCACGCGATCCCGGGTGCGGTTGCAGCGCTCGCGCTGATCGTGGGCGGCTTCTGGCTAGGGGGTGCTGTGGGCGGTCACGCGAATGCCGCGGTGCTCGTGAGCACCGTCAAGCTGAAGGGCAAGGTCGTGACGATCGACGGCAGCCGCTACATCTCCACGCCGGCGCTCACGGTCAAGGTGAAGGGCAAGACCGTGCACATCCCCGCGCGCACCGTCAAGCTCCCGGCGAACACGGTCGTGTCCGGGAAGACCGTGCCGGTCAAGGTCGACGTGAACCGCACGATCAAGGTGCCGGTGACCGTGTCGACGACGGATACCAAGACGAACACCACAACGGTGAACAACACGGTGACGACGGTCACCACGGTCATCCAGAGCGTGACCGGGCCGACGACAACGGTGTTCGGGCCGCCGGTGACCATCACGTTGCCGGCGTCGACGGTGACCGTGACTGTGACGACGTAGTGCGAACCGTCGCGCCGCCGGTGGCGGCGCGTACGATCCGGGGCGGCATGGCGGCCGCGAGCTGAGAGGCCGTGGGCGAGGTGACGCCCTCTGTGATCGAGGTGACGACGGCCGCGGCGACCTCCTCGATCCCGCCCGCGAACACGCGGTCGTGTGCGCGACCCTCCCGACATGGTCGTCAGAACCGCTCGCCGACGTTCCGGACCTGCGGGACGCGCTGCCGCCTTCTCGGACAGGCTTCCCGAGGCGTATATCCCGGAGTTGGAGGGGCGCCAGCCCGGCGTCATCTCCTCACACTGGATCCCCATGGATCCTGAGCTGTGGAAGGTGGAGCGAATGCGTTCCTGCACGGCGGGCAGGCGCCGTCGTCGATCCCGTCACGGGCGAGCAGGCTGCGGTGCTCGATGTCGCCTGGCCCGACGGCCTCCAGCCAGGCCGCTCCGAGCCGGTGGCCGTCCTCTTGAACGAGGGGTCGCAGGTCGAGGCCGCGGCGGGTCGGTTCGGCTACCGGTTCTTCACATCGGCCGAGGACTTCACGGAGTATGTCCGCGGGGAGGTTCTCGGCGAGGACGTCGCAGCTGTGTGAGGCTCGGCTGCAAGGGTGCCGGCCGGGCCTATGCGAGACCGGCGGAGCGATCGGCGTCGTACTCCCGCTTGCAGCACTTGCACCAGACATCGATACCCGTCGGCCGAGTCCGATCGCGATGGAAGTCGTCGACCGGCTGGCGCCTGCCGCAGCGGCTGCATACCTGAAGGCCGGCGACGACGCGGGCGGCCACAGGGCCGAGCTGTTGGCGGGTCCGGTGCACAGACGTGTGATCGTCAGGACCGAATCAGGGTTGAGCCCGATAGCTCCACCGGTGTCGCGTCCGCTGATGTCGATCCGAAACGTCCGCCCACGATGGGCCGCCGTGAGTCGGCGGTTGACCGCCGTCGTAGTCGTCGCGTACGTACCTCATGCGTCCTCCTTCTGAGATCTCGGCGGCGATAGGCCCACAACTCCAAACAGCTCCTCCGCCGTCAGGAGCGTCCGGACGTCGGCGGAAACGTCGTCGATCACGCGGTCGAAGAGGCCCTGCTTGCGCTCGAGGATCTCCTCGATCCGCTCCTCGATCGTGTCCGCGCAGACGTAGTCATAGACGGTCACGGGATACCGCTGACCGAGACGGTGGGCACGGTCCTCGGCCTGTCGCTCGACCGCCGGGTTCCACCACCGGTCGACGTGCGCGACGTATGAGGCGTCTTGCAGGTTCAGACCCTGTCCGCCCGCGCGCAGCGATAGCACCAGCGTCGCATGGCTGTGATCCTCCACGAACGCCGCCCCTCGCCGTCGGAGCCCACCGATAGAGTGGGCGCATGGAGCAGGGTCGGCATATTCTGACCATCGGCTACGGTGCCCGCTCGATGCCCGAGTTCGTCGACGCGCTCCAGGCGGCGGGCGTCCAGTATCTCGTCGACGTCCGGTCGGCGCCCTACTCCAAGTTCAAACCCGAGTTTTCGAAGCGCGCGCTGGCGGCGGAACTCGAAGCCCATCGCATCCGCTATCTGTTCATGGGCGACTCGCTCGGGGGAATGCCCGACGACCCGGAGACGCGAGACGAGGCGGGACACGTCGACTACGGCCGCCTTCGCCTTCGGACGGCATTCCATGCCGGCCTCGAGCGCCTCGAGGCAGGATGGGAAGCCGGCCACCGGATCGCGATCATGTGCAGCGAAGGAAAGCCGCAGGAGTGCCACCGGACGAAGCTCGTCGCCGAGAAACTGGTCGCAAACGGCGTGCCCGTCGCCCACATCGACGAGGAGGGCGCGATCCGCTCGCACGCCGAGATCATGGCCATGATCACCGACGGGCAGGAGACGCTGTTCGGAGAGCACGCGGCGGCATCGCGGTCGCGCAAGCGCGTCGCATAGACAACGGAGGCATGCCGTTGGCGGACGTGTTCACCATCGAAGCGCACGGCTGGACTGAACCGGCGTTCTTCACGGCGCTTGAGCGCGCTGTTGCCTCCGGCTCTCCGCCTGGCACCCGTATCCCGGACAGCGCTACATTTGACCTCCACCACGCGCACGGGAGGCCACCATGGATGTCGACCCCGCAAAGACCGCTGTCGTCCTGATCGAGTTCCAGAACGACTTCACGACCGACGGGGGCGCCCTGCACGATGCCGTAAAGGGCGTCATGGACGACTCCGGCATGCTCGCCAACTCGCGCCGCATGGCCGACGAGGCGCGCAGGGCCGGGGCCACGGTCATCCACGCGCCGATCACGTTCGCGCCCGGGTACGGCGAGCTCGGGAACCACGACAAGGTCTACGGCATCCTGAAGGGCGTGATCGACTCGACCGCCTTCGTCAAGGGCACCTGGGGCGCCGAGATCTGCGACGAGATGAAGCCTGCTGAATCGGACATCGTCGTCGAGGGCAAGCGCGGTCTCGACACCTTCGCGACCACCAACCTCGACTTCATCCTGCGCAGCCGCGAGATCGAGACGGTCATGCTCGGCGGCTTCCTCACCAACTGCTGCGTCGAGTCGACCATGCGCTCGGCCTACGAGAAGGGCTACGACGTCATCACGCTCACCGACTGCACCGCCGCCACCAGCGCGGAGGAGCAGCAGTCGGCGACGTCGCAGGACTACCCGATGTTCTCGCAGCCGATGACGAGCGCCGACGCGATCGGCATGCTCCAGGGCGCGGGCGAGGTGGTCGACGCCAGCCGCGCCTATTCGAGCTAGCAGGAGGGCGTCCACAGACTCCGGAAACGCCGCACGCCCAAGCTGCGGGGCTCGCTCCGGACCGGCCTTCGGTTGAAGATCCCTGAGGACGCTCCGCCGTCGGGCGAGGAGCCGAGCCAGATGCGCTGGCAGCTTCCCACGGTCGTTTCAGAACCCTCCGCCCGCCGACCCGCTCGATACACTCGCACGCATGTTCCCCGACGTCACCGAGGAGGAGCTCGAAGGCCTTCGGCGCGGCCTCGCCGAGCCCATCCGGGAGGCGGTGCGCGAGATGGCGACCGTCGACGACCCGGCCGAGGTGGAGCGCTCGGGCTTCGACCTCGCGGCCACGCTTGCGATCGCGCCGCCGCGGATCGCCGCGGAGCTGCTCGAGATGATCGCGGCCGAGGAGCACGGCGACCGGCTGCTGCATGGGATGGCGGTCGCCGCGTCACCGCCGGTCTCCGGGCTCGCCGCCGCGGTGACCGGGAAGGCACAGGACGGGGGGCTTACACCCGACCGCGCGTACCTGCTCGACGCAGGCGAGGCCGTCTCCTCCCTGATCGTGACGGCGAGACGGCCCGGCGTGGATGGCTTCCAGATACTCGCCCTCCTGTTTGAGCAGGCCGAGACAGGTGGCGCGGTCAAGGACGGCTTCGCGTCGTCCCTGGTCGGGACGCAGGAGCTCGACGAGATGCTCGATTCCGCGGCCACCGGGAGCGGCGTCGAGCCCCGCGAAATCGACCCGACCGATGCCGTCGAGCTCGTGATCGCGGGCGCCCGTCGCTGCGTCGAGCACGGCGTCGGCCCGACCGAGGACGCCACGCTGGCGGTGAACCTGCTCGTCCGCGCGGCGGGCCTCCCCGACGGGGAGGTGCTGCTCGAGGCGCTCCCGGCGCTCCCCGCGTTCGCCGCCGCGATGCCCGCCGGCGAGGAGGAGGACGTCGATGCCGAGATCGGTGGGATGCTCGTCGCCCTCGAAGCCTGGTGTGCGGCGGGCGAGGTGCCGGACGCGACGGCCGAGCTCGTCGTCGAGGCCTGCGCGCACATGGCCCGGTTCCGGGCCGGCTACTGCGGCGGCGTGCACACGCCCTGGACGGACGACGACGTGGCCGAGTTTCTGCTCGGCTATGTGCCCCGCAAGGTCGACGTCGCCGAGGGCGACCTCGACCGCTTCCCCGGCGCCGTCGCGCAGGTGTTCCGGTTCCTGAGCGACTGCGGACGCATGTCGGCCCGTGCCGCCCTCGGGCTCTCGGCGAGGGCGGTCGACCTGACGGCGGAGTTCGCCGCGGCTGCGGGCAACCCCGCCAACTTCGGCCCCGCCAAGGCGCTCGTGACCGCCATGGCGCGCGACGGCGTGGACGTCGGCGATGAGGCGGCCGTCAACGCGTGGATCGGCGAGTGGAACGCGCTCCCGATCGAGGAGCGGCGGCGGCTGCCCATGGCGCTCCCCGAGCCGCCGCCGGACGTCGTCCACGCCGGCCGGCCGGCGGCGGCCAATCGTACGGCGGCCCGCAAGGCCGCGCGCCGGTCGCGGCGGCGGAACCGGCGCCGCTAGACTCGAACCGTGAGCTGGCTCGACAACCTCATGGACCGCATCACCTCGCGGGGGACGAAGATCGTCGGCGCCGGCCATCCGCCGGCCGACACCGAGCCGGAGACCGGGTCGGACGAGCTCTCCGAAGAGCTCCAGGCCGACTACGGCCCCGACACGCCGGCCGCAGAGCCGCCGCCTGCGAACGACCCCGCCGAGGGCTGACACCGCGACACCGTCCCACTCGGACGATCCGCGACACACCGCGACGGACTAGACTGGCCGCCCATGGGAATACGTCAATGGTTCTCACGGCACGAGAAGCAGGCCGACGACGACGCCATCAAGCGCGCCGAGGACGAGATGCGGTCGGGCTCCTACGAGGAGCGCGAGGACATCGCCGGAGACATCGAGGGCATGGCCGCCGACAACCGCGCCGAGCGGCGCGGCGATCTGTGGTCGGGCCGCGACAGCGACCCGCGCAGCGGCTTCTAGCGACGCTCAGCCGGTCTCGTCGAGCGCACCGAGCGTGGCGTTCAGGTGTGCCGGGAGCTCCTGCGCGCGGCGGGAGTTGTAGAGCGGGCCGCTGCCCATCGTGACCAGGCGGTGGGCCATCGCCATGCCGCGCGGCCCCACGGGCCGGGTGCGGTCGTCCAGACGCTCGGCCAGCCGCCGGATCTGCTCGGCGTGCGGCCGCAGGTTCCGCCGGTTGTGCTGCGCCGGCGTCATCGGGCGGCCGAAGCTGTGCACGTCGCGCGCGACCCGCCGGAACGAGCGCGCAAGCGTCTTTCGCAGACGCGGGCTGGAGAGCTCCTCGATCCGGGCGAGCAGCATCGGGTCGTCGGGCTGCTCGCCGCAGCGCGTGCTGAGCCAGCCGTCGGCCTTCTCGCGGCGCAGCTCGATCCGCTCGTGCTCGACGCCGGTGCGCACGAACGCGCACAGCACGGCGGACGCGGCCACGGCGGCGAAGACGGAGGTGGACTCGAAGCCCGCCAGCGACGCGGCGACGGCCGCGGCCAGCGGGACGAGGTAGGGCAGGGACGGGACGAGGGTCGCCCGGGCCCCACCCAGCCCGCGCGACCCTCTTCGACGTCCGAGTACTCGCTGAACGTGTCCTTGCTGCAGCATTCGACTACTTCAGCGAGCCGTCAGGCTGCAACCGGCTCGGGCCGACGGACGGCGTGGAACGTCTCGCGCGTCGTCGACGGGGTGATGACCATGACCGGGCACGGCGCGTCGTGCAGCAGCCGCTGCGTCACGCTCGAGGTGAGCACGCCCATGACCGGGTTGTGGCCGCGAGTCGCGATGACGATCGCGCCGGCGCGGTGCTCCTTCGCCTTGCGGGCGATGATCGACGCGGGATGGCCAAGCGAGGTCGCGGCCAGCTCGAGGTCGGCCTCGAACCCGTCCGCGCGCAGCTTCGCAACAACCTCGTGCAGCCGGGCGACGCGCAGGTCCTCGTCGGCATGCACCGAGAAGCGGCCGCCGCGGGCGCCGGGGACGAGCTGGTTGACGTGCACCACGACGATGCGCGACATGAACTGGGTCGCGAGCTCCTGGGCGGCGGGCAGTGCCCGCTCCGACTCGGCCCCGTCGAGTGCGACGATGATGGTGTCCATGATGAAATCGCTCCTTTCCGAACTTGGTCGGTCGCAGGCTAGAGCGATCGTGAAGAGAATCCCGATTTTCGACAGCAATGCTTCATAGGGCCAGATGACGGATCAAGACAGCGCGCACTATCCCGTCGCCAGCACCGGGGTCGCCGATCTCGACCGCGCCCTGCACGGCCTCTACTGGGGCGACAACGTCGTTTTCGAGCCGGACAGCACCGACGCGGCCGTCCCGTTCTTCACGGCGATCGCCGAGCACAGCGAGGTCTACGACCACGCCGCCTACGTCACGCTCACCCTCGACCCGGAGAAGATCAACCGCGACTACCCAAGCCTCGGTGTGATCGACGCGCGCCCGCACACGCCCCTGGCCGAGGCCGGCGCGCTCCTGAACGAGGTGCGCCGCCGCTCCAAGCCCCAGGCGCGGACGCTGCTCGTCTTCGATCCGCTCGACGACATGGCCGCCCGCTGGGGCACCGACATGGCCCGGCGCTTCTTCACCCGCTGCTGCCCGATGCTGCTCGAGGTGGGCGCCATCGCCTACTGGTCGCTCTCCCAGGGCGAGCGGTTCGAGCCGCTGCGCCGCGACGTCGAGGACGTCACCCAGTGCGTGCTCGTCGTCCGCGACGGCCGCCTGCGGATCGCGAAGGCCGAGGGCCGGCCGGTCGGCGTGCAGGGCAGCGTCTACCACTACAAGCTGGCGGACGGGAAGCCCGAGCTGACCCAGGCGCCGGCGGCCGCCCGGCTCGGCGGGGCGCTGCGGGCCGTGCGCATGCAGCGGCAGCTGAGCCAGGCCCAGCTCGCCCAGCTCGCCGACGTCTCGGCGAGCGCCATCTCACAGGCCGAGCGCGGCCAGCGCGGCCTCTCGCTCGAGACGCTGCTCACGCTGACCGCGAACCTGCACATCACCGTCGACGAGCTGCTGCGCGGCCACGTCTCGCCCGGCTACCGGCTCGGCCGCCGAGACGACCCCGCCGCCGCGCCGACCGGCACCCCGATCCCGCTGCTCGACGACCCCGAGGCGGGCCTGCGCGCCTACCTCGTCCGGCTCGCGCCGGGCGCGACCGCGACCCCGAACATCGACCACAAGGGCACCGAACTCGTCGCCGTCATCGGTGGCCTCGTGCAGGTGCAGCTGACGAGCGGCAGGCCGGTGCTGCGCCAGGGTGAAGCGCTGCTCGCGGACCGGTCGAGCATCCGCGGGTGGCGCAACATCGCGCAGCGGCCGGCCGCGCTCTTCTGGGTCATCAGGGACTAGGAGATCGTGATCGGCACGTTCCAGCCGTACAGGTACGGGCCATCCGACTCTGCGATCGACGCCCACGCCTGCACGTCCGCCGGTCCCGCCACGAAGGCCGGGCCCGAGACCTGGTCGACGGTGGCGCTCCAGCGAAACGAGCGTCCGTTCACCGGACGGTTCAGCTTGTGGGTTTCCCCGATGCCGACGGCCGTCGTGCCGTTGTTCCCCTGCTTGATCACGAACGTGACCACGGCGGCCTTCTCGTCTGCCTTCCACCGACCGGTTGGACCGTTGATGGACGTCAGTCTTCCGCCAACGAGCTTCTGCTTCTTGTTGACCTTGGGGCTCATGGGGCCGTTCCCTCCGTGTGGGTTCACCCACATGACGGCCCTGGGAGCGTTTTCCTTCCGCGGCCGGCCGCGCTCTGCCGGATGATCAGGGATCGATCGTGATCGCCACGTCGCAGTCGTACGTCCCGAGGTCCGCGCCTTCGGCGATCCAGGCCCAGGCGTGCACGTCCGCGGGGCCGGGATGGAACGGCGGACCGGCCAGGTGCTGGACATCGGCCGTCCACATGAACGAGGCGCCGTCCGACGGCCGGTCGTACACGACGCTCTCCCCCATGCCAGCGGCGACGGCGCCGGATTTCGACTGGGTGATCACGAACGAGATCGCCGCCTTCGATTCGTCACTCTCCCACTCGCCGGTCGGCCCCTTCATGACGAACTTCCCGTCCGCCTTTTGCAGGCTTTGGTGCTCATTAACCTTCGGACTCATCTCGAAACTCCTCTCTGTGGCCCCCGCTCACCCGGCAGGATCGGCCTGCACAAGCCGCACCGGCAGCCTCCACTCGTACACCCAGGAGCCACCGTCGGTGTCCGCGTAGAGGGCCCACGCCGCGCAGGTGGCACCGCCGACCCCGAGCGGGGTACCCCCGACGACGTGCGCCGTGAGGTCCCATCTCAGAGTTGGCGGAGGCGTTCCCGAGGGAACGGGAACGGGCGGTAGGTATCTCCCCGACCAGCCGATCGAGGTTGCGATCGCCGGGTTGGATCCGTTGCCGACGTCCTGCGAGACCACGGCGGTGTAGACGGCCGCGAGGGTGTCCGTGTCCCAATCGCCTGCCGGCCCGGCAACCGCGACGGACATCCCGTCTGCGGCCAGCTCGAGGACCTTGTCGATCTTGGGACTCATCATGGGCCTGGGCATGAGAACTCCTTTTGCTAGGAGGCGACGCCTGCGAGCGCCCGTTCCAACCTGACGCTGCTGACAGTATTTCCCTTCCGTCGGTAGACGTCGAGCGCCGCCTCGCGTGCGCTCTGCGCCGCGCCCGCATGGCCGGCCGCCGCGTGCACGCGGGCCAGGTCCTCGAGGGCGCCCGCGTGGTCGTTCAGGTAGTCGGTCCGCTCGGCCAGCGTGACCGCATCGCGCGCCAGCCGTTCCGCCTCGCGCGGCCGGTGCTGCTCGGTCAGCGCAACCGCCCGCACCCGGCGCCAGAGCACCTGCGCCGAGAGGTCGCCGTCGGTGGCAAGCCGGGCGGAGCGGCGCCCGAGGCGGTCCGCTTCGTCGACCCGGCCCTGGGCAAGCACGACCATCCCGAGCATCGCCTCGGTCGAGGCGAGGACGGCCTTCTCGCCCATCGTGTCCAACTGGCGCCGCCCTGCGCGCAAGTGGCGCTCGGCCCGGGCGGGCTGCCCCGCGAGCATCGAGACGAGCACCTCCGGGTGCGACACCGCGGCGTCGACCGTGGGCGAGAACCCTGCCAGCGCCTCATCCGCGCCGTCGAGTAGCGCGAACGCCTGGTCGAACTCGCCGCGCATCCCGTGCAGGCCCGCGAGCTGCTGCTGCACGAGCGCCGCCGCCCACGGGTTCGTGGTCAGGCGACCCAGGATCTCGGTGCAGCGGCCGAACGCCTCGTCGACCTGGGTCGGGCCCTGCGTCGCCGCCGACGCCTCCCAGCCGAGCGCATCCGCCAGCGTGCGGTCGTCCGCTGCCAACGACGCCTGCTCGGCGGCCCACCGCCAGCACTCGGACGCGTCACCGGCCCGGGCCCGGATCCACGACAGCAGCCCGCGCAGGTGCCACAGCCTGGCCAGGCCGGCATGGTCGTCGGCCTCGGTCAGCGTCCGCGCCAGCTGGCCGCCGAACCGCGAGGCCTGGCGGGCCACGCGGTCGGGGTCGACCTGCACCTGCGCCAGCATCCGCTCGACCTGCGCTCGCGCGACGAGCGCGGAGTCGTCACAGGCCTTCGCGACCCGGGTCGCCTGGGCGAGCGCCGTGTTGGCCTCGGAGAAGCGCCCCTCTTCTCCGAGCATGCCGCCCAGGTCGATCAGGAGCGCGGCCCGCTCGGGATCCTCGGCCGGGCGCAGGGCGACCGCCCGGCGGAGCAGGTTCACCGCCGCCGCCCGGTCGCCGGAGCGCAGGACGCGGCGGCCGGCGGCGCTCAGGTATCCCGAGGCATCCGCGGCCAGGGCGCGGTAGGGCAGGGCGTCGACCCGGCCCAGCTCGCGCCGGTACGTGTAGGCCCGCTCGAGGTGGTAGCCGATGATCTCGTCGAGCTCGCGCTCCTCGGCGGCGGGGCCACGCAGCCAGTCGGCGAACCCGACGTGGAGCTCGGCCCGGCGCCGCTTCGGGATCAGCTCGTAGGCCGCGTCCCGCACGAGCAGGTGGGTGAAGCGGTAGCCGCTGTCGCCGGCGTAGATGCGCTGGGCCGGCCGCACCAGCTCCAGCGCCTCGAGCTCCTCGAGGCCGGCGTCGACGTCCACGTCGTGATGGTCGGCGAGCAGCGCGGCCACCACACCGCGGTGGAACTCGCGCCCCTCGACCGCCGCCGCCTCGATCACGCGGCGGGCGTGGTGCGGCAGCCCGTCGACGCGGGCGGCGAGCAGCGCCTGGATGCTCGGCGGCACCGCCTTGGAGGGGTCGTCCGAGCGCATGGCCACGAGCTGCTCGAGGAAGAGCGGGTTGCCCTCGGCCGCCGCCAGGATCTCGAACCGGCGCAGGCGCGCGGCCTCGCGGCCGGCCAGGCCGCGCAGGAGCTTGGCCGAGTCGGTGTCGGAGAGCGGTCGCAGCCGCAGCGTCGCTCCGCGCCCGAACGCCGTCGCCCACGCCGGCCGCCGCTCGAGCAGGTCGTCGCGGGCCAGGCAGACGATGGCCACCGGCGCGCTCGTCATGAAGTCGGACAGGTACTCGATCAGGTCGAGCAGCGGCGGCTCGGCCCACTGGATGTCGTCGAAGGCGATCAGGAGCGGCTGCGGCCGCGCGATCGACTCGAACAGGCGCCGCACCGCCCACTGCACGTCCTGCGCGGTCGCCGTCGAGTGCGACCGGCCGATCGCGCCGGAGACCATCGCCGCGGCCGGCGCGTCCTGCTCCTCGCCCGGCATCAGCCGCTCGAGCGCCCCGACGCCGCCCAGGTCGTCGACGATCTCCTTCAGCGGCCAGTAGGTGATGCCCTCGCCGTAGGGCAGGCAGCGGCCGACGACGATGCGCGCGCCCGGCTCGACCTCGGAGACGAGCTGGCGCACGAGCCGCGACTTGCCGATCCCGGCCGGGCCGAGCACCGTCGTCACGACGCAGCGGCGGGTCTGGACGGCCGCCTCGAAGCGGCGGCGCAACGCCTGCAGCTCCCGCCGCCGCCCCACCATCTCGGCGCCGGCGCCCCGGCGCAGGCGCAGGCGGTCCGGCGCGAGCCCCTCGACCCGCCACGTGCGCATGCGGCCGGTCTTGCCGCGCAGCTCCAGGTCGCCGTGGCGGCGCACGCGCACGGCGGAGGCCACCAGCCGGTGCGTCTCGGGGCCGATCAGCACCGCGCCGGTGGGCGCGGAGGCCTGCAGGCGGGCAGCGGCGTTCACGGCGTCGCCGGCGATCAGGCCCTGGTCGCGCGCGCGCTCGTCGGTGATCACCTCGCCGGTGTGGACGCCGATGCGGATGCCGAGCTCGACGCCGTACTCGCGGTCGAGCTCGCGGTTGAGGTCGGCCAGGGCGGTGCGCATCTCGAGCGCGGCGCGCACGGCCCGCAGGGCATCGTCCTCGTGCAGGACCGGCACGCCGAAGACGGCCATGACCGCGTCGCCGATGAACTTCTCGACCCGGCCCCCGTGGCGCTCGAGCACCCGCTGCATCTCGCTGCCGTAACGGGTCATGACATGCTGGAACGACTCCGGATCGAGCCGCTCGCCGAGGCCCGTCGACCCGACCACGTCGGAGAAGACGATCGTCACGGTCTTGCGAACCCGCGCGCCCACCGCCGGCTCGCGACTCTCGTTACGAGCCTCCACAGGGCGATCTTACGGGACGGGCCCGGGCGACGGGCGGTACGGTACGAAAGGTTTCCGCGGCGCCGGCGGACACTCGAAGCGATGCGCAGGTACAACGATCAGCCGCTCCTCTCTCCCTCCGACCTGAACAACCTGCTCGAGTGCCGCCACCTGATGGCGCTCGAGATCGCCCGGTTCAACGGCAACGGCGTTCGGCGGTCGGGCCGCGGCGCGCACGTCGACATCCTCGCCCGCTACGGCGAGCAGCACGAGTCCGCCATCCTCGCCACGTACGAGGAGAGCGGGCGAAGCGTCGAGCGCGTCGTGACCGGCGCGGGCGAAGACCGCTTCCGGGCCGCGCTCGAGCAGACGCTCGCGGCGATGCGCCGCGGCGTCGACGTGATCCACCAGGCGACGCTCGTCGGCGATGGCTTCGGGGGCTATGCCGACTTCCTCGAGCGCGTGCCGCTGCCCTCGGCGCTGGGCGACTGGAGCTACGAGGTCGCCGACGCGAAGCTGGCCCGCGCGACGAAGGGCTACTTCCTCGTCCAGCTGTCGGTCTACGCCGCGCTGCTCGAGCGCATCCAGGAGCTCGAGCCGCACGAGCTCGTGGTGCTCCTCGGAGACGGGGGCCGGGACTGCTACCGCACCGACGACTTCGCCGCCTACGTGCGCCGGATCCAAGCGTACGCCGAGGAGACGATCGCCGCCGGCCTCGGAGACACGTATCCGCTGCCCTGCGGCCACTGCGGCATCTGCGACTACCGCCACCACTGCGAGACGCGGCGACGGGCCGACGACCACCTCTCGCTCGTCGCCGGCATCCGCCGCGACCAGGTCGCCCGGCTCGAGCAGGACGAGATCACGACGCTCGCCGCCCTGGCGGGAATCGATCCCGGGCGAAAGATCACGCGCATCCCGCGCGATTCGCTGGCCAGGCTGCGCGGCCAGGCGGCGCTCCAGCTGCGCGAGCGCGAGACCGGCGAGCAGCGCTACGAGCTCCTCGCGTACGAGCCCGGCCGCGGCTTCGGCCTCCTGCCCGAGCCCGCGGACGGCGACCTCTACTTCGACCTCGAGGGCGACCCCTACATCGGCGACCGCGGCCTCGTCTACCTGTTCGGGTTCGGCTGGGACGACGGCGGCGAGGAGCGCTACGAGGCGTTCTGGGCGCACTCCAGCGAGGAGGAGAAGACGGCCTTCGAGGCGCTGGTCGACTTCATCATGGCCTGGCGCGAGCAGCACCCAGGCTGCCACGTCTACCACTACGGCGCGATCGAGGAGACGATGCTGAAGCGGCTCGCGATGTTCCACGCCACGCGCGAGGCCCAGGTCGACACGCTGCTGCGGGCCGGCGCGCTCGTCGACCTCTACCGGGTCGTCCGCCAGGGCGTGCGCATCTCCAAGGAGAGCTACTCGCTGAAGAAGGTGGAGGACTTCTACTGGGGCGAGCGCACCGCCGCGGTGAAGGAGGCGGGCGGGTCGATCGTCGCGTACGAGAGCTGGCTCGGCACGCGCGACCGGGCCCAGCTCGACGAGATCGCCCTCTACAACGCCGAGGACGTGCACTCCACCCGCGGATTGCGGGACTGGCTGCTCGGGCTGCGCGCGGAGCTGGTCGCGACCGGCGCGCCGGTCGAGTGGCGGCCGCCGCCCGAGGGCGCCGAGAACGCGGCCGAGGAGATCGACCCCGAGACGGCGGCGCTGCGCGACCGGCTGCTCGCGACGGGCGACGCGGTCGACGGGCTGCTCGGCGAGCTCCTGATGTACCACCGGCGCGAGGCCAAGCCCGCGTACTGGTGGTACTTCACGCGGCTCGAGATGACCGAGGAGGAGCTGCGCGACGAGGACGACGAGGCCATCGGCGGCCTGACCCCGGCCGGCCCGGAGTTCAAGCTGGCACAGTCGCGCGGCGTGCCGATGCAGTTCCCGCTCCAGTCGATGAAGCTCTACGTGGGCGCCGTCGTCGACCCCGCCACCGAGCGCGGCGCCGAGATCGTCGCGATCGACCCTGTCGCCGGCACGCTGACCCTGAAGCTCGGGCCGAAGAAGTGGGGCGATGATCCGCCGCCGCGGTCGCTCATCCCGGATCAGCCGCTCCCGACGGGCGTGCAGCGGGCCGCGCTGCGCCGCCTGACCGCGGACGTGCTCGACGGCGGAACGGGCTACCCGGCGTCACGCGGCCTGCTTCGCCGTGACCTGCCGCGGATCGCGGGAGGCCCGCACGGTGGCCCGCTCCTCGCCGGCGACTACACCGTGGAGCAGGCGGTCGACCTGGCCCTCCGGCTCGACCACTCGATGCTCGCGATCCAGGGGCCGCCGGGGACGGGGAAGACCTACGCAGGCGCCCGCATCGCCGTCGCGCTGATGGCGCGCGGGCGGCGCGTCGGCGTCACGGCGCCGAGCCACAAGGCGATCCACAACCTGCTCGACGAGATCGAGGAGACCGCCCGCGACGAGGGCGTGGCGTTCAAGGGGTACAAGCGCGGCGACGGGGAGAACGAGTACGAGTCGCCGTTCGGCGACGCCGGGTCGATCGAGAACGTCGCGAACGACGCCTGCGAGAACGCGCCCGACGACGTCCTGCTCGTCGCCGGCACGTCGTGGCTCTTCGCGCGCGAGAAGATGCAGGGCACGATCGACACGCTGCTCGTCGACGAGGCCGGCCAGGTGTCGCTGGCGGACGGACTGGCCGTCGGGACGAGCTGCCGAAACCTGATCCTGCTCGGCGATCCCCAGCAACTGGCGCACGTCGCCCAGGGCGGCCACCCG
This sequence comes from Gaiellales bacterium, assembly GCA_036273515.1. GTDB lineage: Bacteria > Actinomycetota > Thermoleophilia > Gaiellales > JAICJC01 > JAICJC01. Next base: position 14,708 of record DASUHM010000080.1, on the reverse strand, counting down.
GAGGGGACGGCGGTGTCGGCGCTCGCCCACGTGCTCGGCGGAGACGCCACCATCGCGCCGGAGCGCGGCCTCTTCATCAACGTCAGCCGGCGCATGCACCCGGACGTGTGCGCGTTCGTCAGCGAGATCAGCTACCGCGGCGAGCTGCACAGCCTGCCGGAGTGCGCCACCCAGCGGGTCGACTCCGCCGGCCTGTCGGGGACCGGCCTGCGCTGGTTCCCGGTCGCGCACGGCGGAAACCGGCGGGAGTCGCCCGAGGAGGGCGAGGTCATCGCCTCGCAGCTCGAGCTGCTGGCCGGCGCGACCGTGACCCGTTCGGACGGGGGCACGGTGCCGATCAAGGACGCGGGCGTGATGGTCGTAACCCCGTACAACGCCCAGGTGCGGCTGCTGCGCGAGCGACTGCCCGGGTGGGTCGAGGTCGGCACCGTCGACAGGTTCCAGGGCCGCGAGGCGGCGGTCGTCTTCTTCTCGATGGCGACCTCGAGCGGCGACGACATGCCCCGAAACGCCGAGTTCCTCTACTCGCGGAACCGGCTCAACGTGGCGGTGTCGCGGGCGAAGTGCCTGGCAGTGCTCGTCGCCAGCCCCGACCTCCTGACCGTGCGCTGCAAGACGGTCGAGCAGATGCGGCTGGTGAACGCGCTCTGCCGCTTCGTCGAACTCGCGTCCTAGCCGGGCCGCCCCGGTGGTAGGCTCGCGACCGTGCCAGGGGGACGCGCGATGCTGGTGGCGGCCGTCGCCGCGGCGGTGCTCGGCGGCGGGGGAGCGCCGGCGGCCGCGCATGGCGGGGCGCCCACGGCAATCGGCGTCGCGCCAACGTCAATTGCCCACAGGGCCCCTGCCCACCCGGGCGCTGCCCACACGCCAATTGGCGTCGCGGACGCGCCAATTGCGACGGTGCGCGTCGCCCAGTTCAACTGCGACATCTCCGACGAGTTCCCGATCATCAAGGCCTCGCTGGTCGCCCGGGCGATCCGGGCGAGCGGCGCCGACGTCGTCGGGATCGAGGAGGGCGGCGGCGAGATCCCCCAGATCGCGCATGCCCTCGGCTGGCGCTACTACGACATCCGCATGCAGATCGTCTCGCGACTGCCGCTGGTCGACCCGCCGGACGGGAACGGGCTCTACACCTACGTCGAGGTGTCGCCCGGACGGGTGGTCGCGATGGAGAACGTGCACCTGCCCGCGGCGCCGTACGGGCCGGTGTGGGTGAAACACGGAAAGACCGCGGCACAGGTGATCGCGATGGAGAAGCACGTGCGGCTGCCCGCGATCGAGCCCGACCTGGCCGCCGTCCGCGTCCTGCACGCGCGCGGCATCCCGACCTTCCTCACCGGCGACTTCAACTCGCCCTCGTTCCGCGACTGGACGGAGGCGACGGTCGGCACCCAGCCGTGGCGGCCCTACCCGCTGCGCTGGCCGGTCTCGGCGGCGGTCGAGGCGACGGGGTTCACCGACTCGTTCCGGGCCGTCCACCCGAATCCGGTGAAGACGCCCGGCCTGACCTGGCCGACGCACCGCACGATCCCGGGCGTCGACCTCTTCCTGGGCGAGCCGAAGGACCGGATCGACTTCGTCTTCTCGCGCGGCGCGCGTGCGGTTGCGAGCAGGATCGTCGGCGAGCCGGGCGCGCCCGGCGTCTCGGCGACCGTGGCGCCGTGGCCGTCGGACCACCGCCTGGTGGTCTCGACCTTCCGCGTCCGCGGGGCGACGCCGCCCGCGGTCGTCACCGTGCCGCACCGGCTGGCGCGCATCGGCGACGCCGTGCCGGTGTCGTTCCACGCGGACGGGCCGGTGACGGCCGTCGCCGTCGAGCACCTGCGCGCCGGGACGGCGAGCACCGTGGCCGCGCGGCCTGTCGCCGACGCACACGGGATCAGGACAGTCAGCTTCTCGAGCCGACGCTGGGCCGCCGGCGCCTACGCGGCCGTCCTGCTCGGCCGGGACGGCAAGACGCTGTCGCGGTTCCCGTTCTGGGTCGCCGCGCCCGCGGCGCCACCGGTCGTGCGGATGACGAAGCCGGTCTTCGCGGTCGGCGAGCCGATCGGCGTCACGGTGAAGAACGCGCCCGGCGATCGCTGGGACTGGCTCGGCATCTACCACCGCGGCGCGAACCCGCTCGTCGCGTCGTACCTGCTCTGGCGCTACACCCACTCCGCCATCGACGGCACGTTCACGCTGCGCCCGAGCGGCATCTTCGCCGTCCCGCTGACGCCCGGCCGCTACACGGTCTACCTGCTGCGCGACGACCTGTACGTGAAGATCGCCGGCGCGAACTTCGTCGTGCGCTGATCCCCTCGGCGGGGGATCCCCGCGCGTGCCTCCTGGCACACGATGAGACCGTGCGCTTCCCCGCAAGGCTCCTCCTCGGCGTGATCGCCGCGCATGCCGTCCTCGGCGTCGGCAGCGCGTCCGCGGCCGTGCGCCCGCACGTCGCGCTCGGCCCCGATCCGGGCACGTACTCGAGCCGGGCCACCGTGTCCCTGCGCTGGACGGCGAACTTCAAGCCCGCCCGGGTCGTGTGCACGTTCGACGAGCGGGAGCTGCCGTGTCGGAGCGGCAGCGTGACGGTCCACCCCGACACGGGGCCACACGTCGTCCGGGTGACGGCGTGGCGGGCGAACGGCCGGGTGGCGACCGCCCAGCGGCGCTGGACGACCGACCTCATCGCCCCGGACGTCCCGACGGTCTCGGGCGCGCCCACGGTCTCGGACGCGCCGTGGGGTTGGATGAACCATCCCGTCACGCTTACCGCCAGCTCGACCGACCAGGGCGGCTCGGGGGTCGGCGACTACTGGATCCTGCGCGACGGGTCCGAGGAGTCGGAAGGGCAGACCGTGACCATCACCGATGAGGGCACGACCAGGATCCGGTTCGAGGCCGGCGACCGGGCCCACAATGTCTCGGGCTGGACGGCGGAGATCCCCGTCTCGATCGACATGACGCCGCCGCAACTCAGCCTCGCGTGTAGCGACGACATCGGCGGCTGGGACACCGGCCCCGTGCTCGTGCTGGCCAAGGCGACCGACGGCCTTTCGGGGCTCGCGGACATCGCGTACGAGACCTCGTCCGACGGCGTGACATGGTCGGCTCCGGAGCACAACTCGGCATACGTCGCGATGGCCAACGGGACGTCGTACGTCCGGTTCCGAGCCACGGACCGGGCCGGCAACACGAGCGACTGGGCGCAGCGCGAGTTCGTGATCGACGACCCGGTCCCGACGGTCACGGCCACGGGCGGCTCGACCGCGTGGAGCACCACCCGGGTCACGATCACGGCGACCGCATCCGACCCCGACGTCCCGGGCCCGGTCGATATCCAGCACGAGACGTCCGTCGACGGAGGCACGACGTGGAGCAACCCGGCCTGGGGCGGATCGGTCGCGGTCAGCGACACGGGGACGACGCTCGTGCGGTTCCGCGCCCGCGACAGCCTGCTCATGTGGTCCGACTGGACGATCCCGGACGCAGACACCACCGCCGCAGTCGACCAGACCGCACCGGAAATGCGGGTGAGCGGCGGCAGTGCTCCCTGGTCGACGGGCCCCGTCACGGTCACGGCGAGCGCGACCGACACCGGCTCCGGGGTGGCCGGCTACCTCTACGAGACGGGTGGGCCTGGAAACTGGTCGGCCCCGCTCCCGGGCGACTCCGTGACGATCTCGACCGATGGCGTCACCGACGTCCGCTTCGCGGCCTACGACGCGGCCGGCAACATGAGCCCCTGGATCACGAACACCGCCGCCTCGGCCTACGTCTACGTCGACGCGACGCCGCCCACCCTGACCACGCCGTATGGGGCGGGCGAGTGGATGAGCGGCACGTCAGGGGTCATCACGTACGCGGACGACGCAACGTCGGGGCTCGCCAGCGTCGAGTACGAGACATCGACCGACGGCGGAGGGACATGGTCCGACCCCCAGCCCGGCCACGAGGCGTGGATCTCACGCGAAGGGATCACCGAGGTGCGCTTCCGGGCGAGCGACCAGGCCGGGAACGTCACGGCGTGGACGACCCCCACACGCGCAACGACGACCATGATCGACGACACGCCGCCGACCCTCCGGCTCTCGTCGACCCAGACGGGGTCGACGGCCACCGTGACCGCGGACGTCTCGGACTCCGGCTCGGGGATCGAGTACGTGCTCTACGACTGGTCAGACGACGGCGGAAGGAGCTGGGCCGGCCACTTCCAGGGCACCAGCGTGCAGCTGCCGGGCGGCCCGAACACGATCGTTCGGTTCGAGGCGATTGACAATGCCAGCAACGTGACCCCCTGGGTCACGCTCCACCTCTAGTCCCCCGCCAGCCGCGCCAGCAATCCCGTCGCCTCCGCGAGCACCTTGCGCTCGCGGGCGTTCAGGTCGGTGCGGATCGACTCGGCCAGCCAGCCGACGCGCTGGGCGCGGTCTTCGGCGAGCACCGCGCGACCCGCGGGCGTCAGGTCGATCGCGACCCGGCGGCGATCCTGCGCATCGGGCGTGCGGGCCACCAGGCCCGCCTTCTCGAGCGCGGCCACGGTGGCGGCCATCGACTGCGGGCGGACGTGCTCGGCGGCGGCCAGGGCGCTGATCCCGGACGGGCCGCCGCGGTCGAGCCGGCCGAGGACGATCACCTGGGCGAGCGGGAGGCCGCGGCGCTGGGCGCGCTCGGCGCGCAGACGCCGGACGATCCGTCCGAGGACGACGCGCAGCTCGCTCGCAACCGCTTCGGGCTCGGCCATGTATGCAGCATACCTGAACAGTTTGCCTGTAGAATTGTCTCGGTGGCTTCCGACCGGTACAAGTGGATCGCGCTCTCGAACGTGACGCTCGGCGTCCTGCTCGCGACACTTGACGCGTCGATCACGCTGATCGCGATGCCGGACATCTTCCGCGGCATCAAGCTCGACCCGCTCGTGCCCTCGAACAGCTTCTACCTGCTGTGGATGATCCTGGGCTACCTGGTCGTCTCGAGCGTGCTGATCGTGAGCCTCGGCCGGCTCGGCGACATGTACGGCCGGGTGCGGATCTACAACCTCGGCTTCGTCATCTACACGGTCGCCTCGCTCTTCCTGACGGTGACCTGGATGACCGGCCGGGCGGGCGCGACCTACCTGATCGTCTTCCGCATCGTCCAGGGCCTCGGCGGCGCCTGCCTGCTCGCGAACGCCGCCGCGATCATCACCGACGCCTTCCCGTCCAACCAGCGCGGCATGGCGCTCGGGATCAACAACATCGTGGGCGTCAGCGGCATGTTCGTCGGCCTGGTGCTCGGCGGGCTGCTCGCGCCGATCAGCTGGCGGCTCGTGTTCCTCATCTCGGTGCCGGTCGGCGTCGCCGGGACGATCTGGGCCTACCTGAAGCTCGAGGAGCGGGGCGTGCGCAAGCGGGCGCCGGTCGACTGGTGGGGCAACGTCACCTTCGCCCTCGGCCTCGTCCTCCTGATGGTGGCGGTCACCTACGGAATCCGGCCGGCGAACGGCCACGCCACCGGCTGGACGAGCACCCGCGTCATCGTCCTCGTCACCGGCGCGGTCATCAGCCTGGTCGCGTTCGCGATCATCGAGCGCCGCGTCGAGAACCCGATGTTCCGGCTGCCGCTCTTCCGCATCCGCGCCTTCACCTTCGGGACGCTCTCGACGTTCCTCTCGGCGGTCGCCCGCGGCGGCCTCATGTTCATGCTGATCATCTGGCTGCAGGGGATCTGGCTGCCGCAGCACGGCTACGACTTCTCCGAGACGCCGCTCTGGGCCGGCATCTACATGCTGCCGCTGACGCTGGGGATGCTGGCAGCGGGGCCGACTTCGGGATACCTGTCCGACCGCTTCGGCCCGCGCCTCTTCGCCACCGCCGGCATGATCGGCGCCGCGATCAGCTTCGGGCTCCTGCTGCTGCTCCCGATCGACTTCTCCTACCCGGTCTTCGCCGCCGTGCTGGCGCTGAACGGGATCTCGATGGGCCTCTTCGCATCGCCCAACCGGGCCGGGGTGATGAACAGCCTGCCGGCCGCCGACCGCGGCGCCGGCGGGGGTATGAACCAGACCTTCCAGAACTCCGCCCAGGTGCTCTCGATCGGGATCTTCTTCACGCTCATGATCCTCGGCCTCGCGGCGACGCTGCCCGACGCCATCCACTCCGGCCTCGTCGACCACGGCGTCCCGTCGCAGACCGCGGCGCACGTCTCGCACCTGCCCCCGGTCTCGATCCTCTTCGCCGCCTTCCTCGGCTACAACCCGATCGGCCACCTGCTCGGGCCGGGCACGCTGCACGCCCTCTCCGTCCACCAGCGGGCCGTGCTGACCGGGCGCTCGTTCTTCCCCCAGCTGATCTCCGAGCCGTTCCGAAACGGCCTGCACGCTGCCTTCGGCTTCGCGATCACCGCCTGCCTGGTCGCCGCCGGCGCGTCGCTCATGCGCGGCGGCCAGACCGCGGCGCAGATCGAGCAGGGGCCGGTGCCGCGGGCCGAGGCCGGGCGCGCCGCCTGAGTCGCCGCCCTCACGCGGCTCTCAGGGTCGATGGGTACGGTGCATGCGACTCACCGGAAGGAAGCGTGCCATGGGCATCATCAAGCGTTCGTCCGCCACCAGCCTGATCGGCTGGCTCGTCCTCGCAGTCGTCCTGCTCTCGGCGATCTCCGTCACCGCCTACGCGATGACGCGAAGCGGCGCCGCCAAGCCGCCCAAGCGCTCGCTCGCGAGCGCCGTCCATCGCATCTTCACGGCCAAGCCGGTGGCCGGCGTGTCGGCCCAGTTCCGGGTCGACCAGCACCTGCTCGCCGGCTCCTCGACGTCGCTCGCCTCGAACCCGCTCCTGCAGGGCGCGACCGGGAGCGTGTGGGTCGGCGGCGGGCGGGCCCGGCTCGTCGTCAAGTCGCAGCTCGGCACCACCTCGGTCGCCTACGACGGCCACCAGGTGACGCTCTACGACCGCAAGCACCACGTCGCCTACGTCCTCCCGGTGAAGCACCACGAGAAGAAGGGCGCCGCGACCGAGCCCATCGCGCCGACGATGGCGGCGATCACGCACGCGCTGGCGCAGGCCTCGAAGTTCGCGGTCATCTCGGGCGCGATCCCGAGCAACGTCGCCGGCCGCGAGGCCTACACGGTGCACGTCTCGCCGCGCCACAACGGCGGCCTGTTCGGCGAGTTCGACCTGGCCTGGGACGCCGCCCACGCGGTGCCGCTGCGCTTCGCGATCTTCCCGCGTGGGTCGAGCACTGCGGCGATCTCGATCTCGGTCACCCGCATCCGCTACGGCGCGATCCCGGCTCGGGCGCTCAGCATGACGCCGCCCGCCGGTACGAAGATCGTGCACGTGCACATGCCCAGCCGGCATGAGCACCCGATGCGGCAGGCGCACGTCGCGCCGGCCATCGGCGCGGCCGCCGTGTCGAAGGCGGTCGGGTTCAGCGTCGCGGCTCCGAAGCGGCTGGCCGGCTTCCCGCAGCACGAGCTGCGCGCGGTCTCGATCGGCTCCCACCGGGCTGCGCTCGCCACGTACGGCCGCGGCCTCGGCACGGTGTTCCTGCTCGAGCAGCGCGCGAACGGCTCGAAGTCCCCGCTCTCCGCGCTGCCGTCGGTCTCGGTCGCAGGCGTCAAGGCGCACGAGCTCGACACGACGCTCGGTTCCGTGATCCAGTGGAGCCGCGGCGGCGTGACGTACACGATCGCCGGGTCGCAGTCGGCGCAGCGGCTCCTCTCTGCGGCAGAATCTCTGGCGTGAGCCGGAATGGCGGCGGTGAGCCGCTCGTCGAGATCGAAGGCGTCAGCAAGCGCTACGGCAACATCGTCGCGCTCGACGGCGTGACGGCCACAGTGCGCGAGCGGGCCGTCGGCCTGCTGGGCGCGAACGGCGCCGGCAAGTCGACGCTGATGCGGGTCATGCTCGGACTGATCCGGGCCGACGCCGGCTCCGCCAGGGTGCTCGGCATGGACGCGTCGAAGCCTGCCTGGGAGGTGCGGCGGCTGCTCGGCTACATGCCCGAGCACAGCTGCCTGCCGATGGGCATGACCGCGCGCGACCTGGTCGTGCACATGGGCGAGCTGCGCGGCCTGCCCCGGCGGGTGGCGGTGCTGCGGGCGTCGGAGGTGCTCTTCCAGGTCGGCCTCGAGGAGGAGCGCTCACGGCTCATCCGCACCTTCTCGGTCGGGATGAAGCAGCGCACCAACCTGGCCCAGGCGATCGTCCACTCGCCCGGGCTCGTCATCCTGGACGAGCCCACGAATGGCCTCGACCCGGCCGGGCGCGAGGAGATGCTCGCACTCGTCCGCCGGCTCTCGACCGAGCTCGACATCGCCGTCGTCATGTCGTCCCACGTGCTCGAGGACGTCGCCCGCACCTGCGACTCGGTCATCGTCCTGCGCGAGGGCAAGGTCGCCGCCACCCGGGCGATCGACCACGCCTCGGCCGCCGTGCGCGGAGACGTGCGGGTGCGGATCGTCGGCGACCCCGACGGGTTCGCCCGCGCCGCCCAGGAGCTGGGCCTGACCGTGCACCGAGACGGCGGCGGCGAGGACGCCTGGCTGGTCGTGCAGGGGAGCGACGCCGACGGCGTGCTCACCGGCGTGCGCGACGCGGCGTGCACCGCCGGGGTCGGCCTGCGCGAGCTGCGGCCGGCCGGGCCCACGCTCGAGGAGTCGCTGATCGGGGCGATCGGATGAGCGCCGCCGACGCCCGCGTCTCCGACGTCGCCTACAGCACGTACGACGGCCCCCGGGCGGGCCGGATCGCGGCGATCTGGTCGCTCGCGCGCTGGAGCTCCCTGCGCGCGCTCGGCGCCCGCCGCGGATGGAAGACGAAGCTCATCCCCATCACGCTCATCCTGCTCGGCTTCGCGCCCGCGCTGGTCGTGCTCGGCCTGCGGGCGCTGTTCGGGCCGACCGCGCTGGGGAGCGGCGGGCTCCAGGCGGCGCTGCCGTACTCGGACTACATGGGCGCGATCGGGGTCGTCATCCTCGTCTTCAGCGTCGTCGTCACCCCGGAGCTGGTGTGCCCCGACCGCCGCGACCGCACCCTCTCGCTCTACTTCTCGACGGCGATCAGCCGCGGCGACTACGTGGTCGGCAAGGTGCTCGCGGCGCTCATGCCGATCCTGCTCGTGACGCTGGCGCCGCCGCTCATCCTCTACGCCGGGAACATGCTGTTCGCCATCCACCCGATCGCCTACGTCGAACGGCACTGGGTCGACATCTTCCGGATCATCGGCTCCGGACTCTTGATCGGGTTCTTCTACGCGCTCGTCGGCCTCGCGATCTCGTCGCTCACCTCGCGGCGCGCGTTCGCGGTCGGCGGGTACCTGGCGTTCCTTGCGATCCCGACCATCGTCGGCGGCGTGCTGGCCCACGCTCTGAACGAGAACTACCTGCGCCTGCTTGCGTTCGCAGCCGTGCCGATCCAGGCGGCCCGCGGCCTCTACCCCGGCTACACCGACCGCGGCCACTTGAGCGCGAGCCTGTGGGCGGCGACGGCGGTGGAGATCATGGTGGTCGCGATCATCGTCCTCGCTGTCCGGTACGGGCGGGACACCGGATGAGCGACACCGCCCCCGCGATCGCGTTCGAGTCGGTGTCGCGCTGGTTCGGCGACACGGTCGCCCTGGCGGACGTCTCGTTCACCGCCGACGGCGGCGTCATCGGCCTGCTCGGCCACAACGGCGCCGGCAAGTCGACCACGCTCAAGCTGTGCGCCGGCTTCTCGACGCCGAGCAGCGGCACCGTGCGGATCTTCGGCACGAACCCGCGGCGCACGCCCGACGTCTACCGCCGTGTCGGCATCGTCCCCGACCACAGCCCGCCGTGGCCGTTCCTCACCGCCCGCCGGGTGGTCGAGCTCTCCGCCGAGCTGCACCGCGTCGCCGATCACCGGGCCGCGGCCGCTGCGGCACTCGAGACGGTCGGGCTCGAGGACTCCGCCGACCGGCCCGTGGGCGGGTTCTCGCACGGCATGCGCCAGCGGGTCAAGCTCGCCCAGGCGCTCGCGCACGACCCCGAGCTGCTGCTGCTCGACGAGCCGCTGAACGGCCTCGACCCGACCCAGCGCAGCCACGTCATCGAGCTGCTCATCCGGCTCGGGCGCGAGGGCCGCACGGTGATCGTCTCGTCGCACGTCTTGCACGAGGTCGAGCGGATGGCGCCGCGCGTGCTCGTGCTCGTGAACGGCCACCTGGTCGCCGAGGGCGCGACCGACGCGATCCGGCGGCTGATCAGCGAGCGGCCGCGGCGGGTGCTCGTGGAGCCCGACCGGGACGGCCGCTCGCTCGCGCGCGAGCTGCTCGCCCTGGCGGACGTCGACGCGGTGCGGCTCCAGAACGGGACGATCGAGATCGAGACGAGCGACCCGGCGGCGCTCAGCCACGAGCTGCCGCAGGCGGCCAGGCGCACCGACACGCTCCTGCGCGGCATCCAGCCGGTGGGGGACGACCTCGAGAGCGTCTACGCCTATCTGCACGAGCGGGCCCGGGGGCAGGCGCGGTGATCGACGCCGTCTACGGGCTCACGCTGCGGTCGCTGCTCCTGCAGAAGCGCACGATCGTGCTGGTCGTCGTCGCGCTCACGCCGGTGCTGATGGCGCTCGCCTACGCGCTCGCGCGCTCGCCCGGCGACCACGACCACTCGTTCTACTCCGACCTCGTCCAGCAGCTCTTCGTCCCGACGGTGGCGGCGCTTGTGTCGCTCGTCTTCGGCGTCTCGGCCTTCGGCGACGAGCGCGAGGACGGCACCATCCTCTACCTGGTGGCGACGCCGCAGTCGCGGCTCCGGCTCGTGGTCGCGAAGGTCGCGGCGGCGTGGACGGCGTCGCTGCTCCTGCTCGTCCCGAGCCTGATCGTGAGCGGCGCGCTCAGCCTCCGCCACGGCCTCACCGTCGGCCTCCTCGGCTGGCCGCTGGCGGGGGTCGTGCTGGCCAGCCTGGCCTACTGCGCCGCGTCGGTGCTGCTCTCGCTCTACACCCGCCGGCCGATCGTGATCGGCGTCCTCTACATCATCCTCTGGGAAGGGTCGATCGCGACCTTCGCCGCCTCGGCCGCGAAGCTCTCGATCTCCGCGTACGGGCGCGCGTTCGTCGGCCACGTGCTGCCGCAGGCGGCGGCGCCGGTGTCGGGCACGCTGGTGGCGGGGATCGTGCTGGTGGCCGTCGCGGCCGCCACGGCGTGGATCGCCGCCCGCGCGCTCGGCCGCGTCGAGCTGCCGTAAATCGGGGTCAGACCCCGAACGCCGGCCGTGACAGTTTCGTTGCACTTTCGTTCGGGGTCTGACCCCGCTTCCCGAGTCTGATCTGTCTCTCATCTTGGCGGGGCACCATGTGGGTGGATGCAGGATGAGCTGTCCCAGCTGGGCGCGGCGACGGCCGCGTGGGGCGATCACTTCGGGGACACCCATCTCCTGCCGCTGGCCGTCGCGCTGCTGCTCCACCTGGCCAGCCTGGTCGTGCGGGCCGGCGTGTGGCGCGGGATTCTCGCCGCCGCGTTCCCCGACCGGCGCGTGCCGATGCGCTCGGCGTTCCTCGCCTACGTGGCCGGCATCGGCGCGAACGTGGTCGCCCCGTTCCGGGGCGGCGACGTCGTCCGGGTCGTCGCCATCCGGCGCGAACTGGGCGGCGCTTCGGTGACGACCATCGTCTCCACGCTCGTCGCCGAGACGGCGTTCGGAGCCGTCGTCGTGGCCGCGATGGTTTTCAGCGCGGCCGGGCTCGGCTGGCTGCCGCCGATCGTGCACCTGCCCGACGCAGGCGCGTTCGAGATCTCGTTCACGGCCGACCACGCGCTGCTCGCCGCGGGGATCGCCGTGATCGTCGCCGGAGTGGGGCTGGCGGCCGCGGAGTGGGCGAACCGCCACGTGCGCGGCTTCTGCCAGCGGGTGATGGCCGGCCTTCGCATCCTGCGCTCGCCGGGCCGGTTCGCCCGCGTCGTGGCTGCTCCGCAGGTGCTCGACTGGGCGCTGCGGGTCGGCACCGCGTACGCGCTGCTGGCCGCGTTCGGGATCCCCGCCACGCTGCGCTACGCCGTGCTCGCCGTCGTCATCGACTCGATCTCGACCGCCCTGCCGTTCACGCCCGGCGGGATCGGCGCCCAGCAGGGCCTGCTCGTGTTCGCCCTGGCCGGCGCCGCCGGCACGTCGCAGGTGATGGCCTACTCGATCGGCGCGCAGGCGGTGATCCTCGCGTTCAACCTGCTCCTCGGGGTCATCGCCGTGTCCGTGCTCTTCGGGCAGGTGCGGCTGGGTGCCGTGCGCCCCGAGGCGCACGCGTCCGGCTGACTATCCTGGACGGGGTGGGACGTCTCCGGCTCGCCAGCGTGCTTGCGGCAGTCTGCGCCGCCGCGGCGTGCGGCGGGTCGGGGGCGAAGCCGCTTCCGGTCGCGCCGCCACCGACGATCTCCTCGCGCCTCGGGGACGCTGACCTCCAGCTCTACGTCGCCCTGCACGAATGGCAAGCGGCCGACCCGGGCCTGCGCTCGCGGCCGCCGCGAGCCGTTCTGCGGGCGGCCGCGACCGAACGTGCGATCGTCCACAGGCTGGCCGCGTCGCCGGCGCTCGCGCGCCGGACCCTCGCCCAGCTGGGCCGGCCGCTGCGCGCCTCCGTCGCGCTCGACGTCCGGGCCGCCGTCGACCTGCGCCGGCTGGCCGGCCCGCCGAGCAGCGGGCCCGTGCATCATCTCCACCTCGTGCCGCCGCTGCCCGCCGGCATGCTGCTCGCGGACTACCGCCGCGCCCAGGCCCGGTTCCATGTCCGCTGGCAGACGCTCGCCGCCGTGCACCTGATCGAGTCGGCGTTCGGCCGCGTCGTCAACCGGTCGAGCGCGGGCGCGCAGGGGCCGATGCAGTTCATGCCCTCGACCTGGCGGGCGTACGGCCTCGGCGGGAACGTCAACTCTGCCCGCGACGCGATCCTCGGCGCCGCCAACTACCTGCACCGCTCCGGCGCGCCGGGAGACCAGCGGCGGGCGCTCTTCGCCTACAACCACTCGACGCTCTACGTCGACGCGGTGCTCGCGTACGCCCGGGCCATGACCGTCGACCCGCTCGGATTCGCCGCGTACTACGCGTGGGAGGCGAGCCTCCCGTCAGTTCTCTAGAACCTGCTTCAGCCGCTGCAGGTCGCCGCGGTTGTTGCGGCGGATGCCCGCCGCCATCATCGGCGACGCGACCGCCGAGAAGCCGGCCGGCCGGCCGCGGTTTCGCAGCGCCATGATCGTGGAGCCGTCCGGGCCGTCGGCCCACACGTAGGTCGTCTCCATCGGAAACGGCCCGTCGGCGGTGCGCATCACCAGCCGCTCGCCGGGCTCGTGCTCGACCACCTCGTATGTGTAGGCCATCCGCCGCCCCAGGAACTCGGCCGCGAAGGCCAGCCGGGTGCCGACCTGGAGCGGCCGCTCGGTCAGCCACTCGACCCGCGTGATGTTCTTGTACCAGGCGTGGACGTGGTCAGGGTCGGCGGCGAACGCGGCCACCTCGGCGCGCGGCCGGGCGATCTCGATGGTGGTCTCGACGTCGACGGCCACTATCCCGCCTTTGCCGGCTCCTTCCACAGGAGATACGGCGGCCGGGCGGCGTCGTCCGGCGAGACCTCGAGCGGCAGCGACACGCGGCCGGCGTCGCCGGCCGCCCGGTACATGGCGTAGATGATCTCGAGCACCGCGCGGCCGTCCTCGCCCGTCTCGGCGGGCTGTGAGCCGTGCTGGACGCATTCCACGAAGTGGCGCATCTCCTGCGGGAAGCCGTAGTTCCAGATCTCCTCGAACATCGTGAACGTCCAGCCGCTCGTCTGCGGCGCCTTCTCGACCGCGTAGCCGTAGCCGTTCTCGCTGTAGGTCATGAGCGCCGAGCCGCGCAGGATGTCCACATAGGTGATGCCGGTCGAGCCGATCAGCTCGGCCCGGTCGTCCATCCCGCCCGGCTTCGCCCAGCTCGTCTCGACCACGCCCAGCCGGTTCCCGGCGAAGCGAACGGTGACGACGGCGTGATCCTCGGCCGCGGTCCTGTCGCCGTGGACGAACGTCCCCAGCTCGGCGGTGACCGACTCGGCCGCCGGCTTGCCGTAGACCCAGCGGGCGAACTCGATGCCGTGGCAGCCCATGTCCATGAGCACGCCGCCGCCGGCCCGGTCGGGGTCCCAGAACCAGCCCGAGTGCGGCCCGAAGTGCTGCTCGCCCTGGCGCACCAGGTGGACGTCGCCGAGGGCGCCCTCGTCCGCGAGCTCCTTCGCCCGCACGTACTTGGGGGCGAAGCACAGCTCCTCGGCGTACATCAAAAGGACGCCCGCGTCGCGGCAGGCGGCGATCATCTGGTCGGCGTCGGCGAGGGTGCGCGCGAGCGGCTTCTCGCAGATCACGTGCTTGCCTGCCTGCGCGGCAGCGATCGCAATCTCAGCGTGCGCGTCGTTGGGCACCGAGATGTCGACCACATCGACGTCGTCGGACTGCACCACCGCGCGCCAGTCGCTAGTGGACTCCTCGAAACCGAACCGGAGTGCCGCGTCACGCGCGACCGTCGGATCGAGCTCCGCCAGCATCCGGCGATGCGGCACAGCCGGCGCCGGCCAGAAGAACATCGGCATTGCCGCGTACGCCAGCGAGTGGGCCTTGCCCATGAACCCGGCGCCGATCAGGCCGACATTGATCCGCGGACTCGACGGTGTTGCTGCGTTGTTCATCGAATCTCCTTCAGGTAGGCGGAGCGGCCGGCCCGGGCAGTGGACACGACCACCCCTCCCATCGCTCGCGTTGTCCTC
>DASUHM010000079.1 GCA_036273515.1 Gaiellales bacterium | reverse complement strand
GTTGCACTTTTGTTGCAGTTCCGTTCGGGGTCTGACCCCGATTCAGTCCTCGACCTTGCGCAGGATCAGGCAGGCGTTGTGCCCACCCAGCCCCATCGAGTTCGAGAGCCCGACGCCCACCTCGGCGGTGCGGGCCTCGTTCGGGACGTAGTCGAGGTCGCACTCGGGGTCGGGCGTGCGCAGGTTGATCGTCGGCGGGATGACGCCGTGGTGGAGCGTGAGCGCGGTCGCCACCGCCTCGACGGCCCCGGCGGCGCCGAACATGTGGCCGAACATCGACTTGTTCGACGAGATCGCCATCCGGTAGGCGTGGTCGCCGAACACCGCCTTGATCGCCTGCGTCTCGGCGGCGTCGTTGTAGGGCGTCGAGGTGCCATGGGCGTTGATGTAGTCCACCTCGGACGGATCCATCCCCGACCGCGCGAGCGCGTCGCGCATCATCTCGATCACGCCGATCGACTCGGGGTGGGGGGTGGCGACGTGGTAGGCGTCGTTCGACGCTCCGTAGCCGACGACCTCGCCGTAGATGCGGGCGCCGCGGCGCCGGGCCCGGTCGAGCTCCTCCAGCACCATCACGCCCGCCCCCTCGGCCATCACGAAGCCCGATCGCGTCAGGTCGAACGGGCGCGACGCGGCGGCCGGGTCGTCGCGGCCGTCGACGAGCGCGCGCATCGCGCAGAACCCGGCCAGGATGATCGGCAGCATGGCCGACTCGGTGGCGCCGGCCAGCATCACGTCGGCCTGCCCGCGCTCGATCGCGGCCGCGGCCTCGCCGATCGCGTGCGTGCCGGTCGCGCAGGCCGACTCGGTCGAGTAGTTCAGGCCGCGGGCGCCGAGCATCGTGGCGACGTGGCTCGTCGTCGTGTCGACCAGCGTGTTCGGCAGCCAGTGCGGCGAGACCCGGTCCCAGCCGCGCTCGTCCAGGATCGCCTGCTGGCGCAGGGTGTACGCGAGACCGCCCATCACGCTGCCGATGACGACGCCGACGCGGCGGGGCTCGTCCACCTCGAGCTCGGCGTCTCGGGCCGCCTCGATCGCCGCCGCCACGCCGAAGTGGACGTCGGTCGAGGTGCGCCGCACCTCCTTCGGCGACATGGCCGCGGCGGGGTCGAAGTCCTTCACCTCGGCGGCGATGTTCACCGGGAAGTCGCTCGCGTCGAAGGAGCGGATCACGTCGACGCCGCTCCGGCCCGAGACGAGTGCGTCCCACATCGACCCGGCGTCGTTCCCGACCGGGGTGACGGCGCCGACCCCGGTGATCGCCACTCGCCTCATTGCGCGAACAGACGATACAGATGCGTTCCGGGTTGCGGCCGCTGTATGGCGGCTGTGGCGGCCGATAGCGCACAGGCGATACACTGGGTGTGTGGCAAGCCATCCGCACAGCCAGCGCCATCGCCTCACCGCACAGTCGCTCGAGCGCATGCGCGAGGGCATCCGCAAGCGCGCCGAGGCGCTCGGGCGCGACCACGAACAGCGCTTCGCCGAGGTCGGGCGGATGGTCGCGGACAACCGCATGGACCGGGGGATGAGCCAGCAGGAGCTGGCAGTCCTGTGCGGGACGACGCAGTCCGCCATCGCCCGGCTCGAGCGGGGCGGCCGGCCGCCGAAGCTCGACACGCTGATGCGGATCGCCGACGCGCTCGACGCCGATCTCGTGCTCGAGATGCGTTTACGCCCGCGCGAAACCGAGTAGGATCCCGGAATGGCGGTCACCCTCCGGGACTTCATGAGCGGCGGTGATGTGCTCACCATCGAGCCCTCGGTGACGCTGAGCGAGGCGGCGCGCGCGATGCGCCGCCGCGAGGTGGGCGCCGCGGTGGTCACCGCTGGCGGCAACCTGGTCGGCATCTTCACCGAGCGCGACCTGCTCCGGGCCATCGCCGACAGCCGCCATCCCGACCAGCACCGGGTCGAGTCGTACATGACGCCCGACCCGATCACGCTCCCGCCGGATCACCTCCCGAGCGAGGCGGCGCAGATCATGCACGACCGCAAGTTCCGCCACATCCCCGTGGTCGAGGACGGCGAGGTGATCGGCGTCGTCAGCATCCGCGACCTGGTGACGGCCGGGATGCACATCCATTCCGCCGACGCGCACGTCGGGTCGGACTTCCCCTGATCTCCGGACGGGGCGTCCAGGCATAACCGTTCGGGTGACGCGCCGGGGGCGGGTCGCGGCCATCGTGAGTCCAGCGCTCCCCTCGGCCACCAGCCTCGGCTGCCGCCCTGCGGAGCGCTCGCCGACCCGAAGTGGTGTCGCCGGCCGGATCGAGTCGTTCCGTGGCGTTCTGGGACGACGCCGCGCAGCGGCGACCGCACTCGACGCGCATTTTGCGTCGCCGGCGACGCCGCTTCGGGTTCAGACGAGTGCCAGATCACAATCCGGCGAACGCGACCGGCCGTATTCAGGGCGATGACAGTGTTCCTCGTCGCCGCGGCGCCGCGCGCCCTCACCCCTCGGGGATGGTCTAGTCTGGCCGTCGTGACCCCCGAGTCGATGACCGACGAAGACCTGCTCGAGCTCGTCGCCAAAGACCGCGATCAGGCAGCCTTCGAGGTCCTCTACCAGCGCTACTCCCGGGCCATCTACTCGCTCGTCCTGCGCATCCTGCGCGACCGCCATCGCGGCGAGGACGTGGCGCAGGAGGCGTTCGCTGCCGTGTGGCGGGCCGCCAAGGGATACCACCGCGGCCGGGGCAGCGCCGCGGGCTGGATGTTCGCGATCGCGAGGAACGCCGCCATCGACGCCAGTCGCGCGAAGGTGCCGCTCGTCGTCGGCGAGCTGCCCGACCGGCCCGACCCGGCGCCGCTGCCGGATGCACAGGCGATCTCCGACATGGAGGCGTTCCAGGTGCACCTGGCGGTCGACTCGCTGCCCGACCGGGAGCGCGAGGTGATCGAGCTCGCCTACTTCAGCGGGCTCGCCCAGAGCGAGATTGCGGAGCAGCTCGAGCTGCCCCTTGGAACTGTCAAGACACGAACCCGCAGCGCTCTCCAGCGCATGGCGCCGATGCTGCGGGAGGAGGTGGGCCGGTGAGCGACGAGGCTGAGCTCCAGCGCGTCGAGCGCATGCTCCGGCGCACGCCGGCGCCCGAGGCCGTTCCGGCAGCCGCGGCGATGGCTGCGCGAAACGCTGCCCTGTCCGAGCCCGCGCAGGTGATCCGGGTGTCCCGAACCCACCGCTTCAGCGGCTGGTGGCGGGTCGCCTCGGGAGCTGCGGCACTGGGCGCGGCGGCGGCTGCGGCGCTCGTGCTCGCCCTGACGAGCGGCGGCGGCAGCGGCGCGTTCGCGACCCAGTTCTCCGTCGATCTGCACGGGCCGCAGGGTGCGACCGCCGAGGTCGACTTCAGCCGCCCGAACGACGGTCTGCGACAGATGCGGGTGACGACCACGGGCCTGCCCCCGGCGGGCGCGGGCCAGTACTACGAGATGTGGTTCCGCACGCCGAGCGGCGAGAAGGTTTCGGCCGCGACGTTCAACACGGCGGACGCGAACCGGTCATCGTTCACGGCCGTGATCCCGGCCGGGATGACCTGGCATCGCTGCTGGGTCACGCGCGAGGCGACGAGCGGCGAGTCGGCGCCGCAGATGATCCTGACGACCTGACGCAGGTGTAGTCGGCATACGCGCCGATAGGTGCGCCGCGGCCTCGACGATCTCGAAACCCGCCCACATGCGTTTCCCGCTCCGCGCGCGTCTAGCCGACGTCCGGGCGGTCCACCGCGGTGGCGTCGATCCAGCGTTCGATGCTGGCCTCCGCGCCGGCAGCCGGGTACGAGAAGACGAGGTCGCGGAGCCTGAGGATGCCGCCTGTCACGAGCAGGCCGGCCATGCGGCGAATCGCGATGACCTTCCAAAGGTCGCCGTCGTGTGCGTAGCTGAGGAAGCCCGCCTGCACGGGAGCGATCTTCACCGTGCCCGTGCTCGCCGCTTTCGCGCGGAGCGCCGCCACCATCGCCGGGGAGACGTCGACCGCGATCACGCGCCGGCAGTGCGGCGCGACGGCGAGCGCGAATGTCCCCGTGCCGGCACCGAAGTCGATCACCGTGCTGTCGTCGTCCAGACCGTGCGACTGCAGCACGGCGACGTACGCTGGATCGAGGTGCTCCGGGCCGGCGAATGCCGTCTCGTCGAGCTCCACGCCCGTCACGTCCCCGGTTCGTCGCCGCCGGCGGGCAGCGTCGGATGGTCGGTGGGGTAGACGCCGACGGCGAAACCGTACATGGTGTCGCCTGCCCGCGGGAGGCGGTCGAACTCGGCCACGAGCTCGGCCATCCGCTCCCAGAACTCCGCCGCCTGGTCCTGTGAGATGCGGGCGTGGCGGATGAAGCCCCAGAGCTTGCCGTCCTCGTAGGCCGCGGCGGACTCTCGGGCGGCGACCTCGAAGTCGTTGAAGTCGCGGGGCATCTCCTCGTCGCTCTCCGAGGCTCGCTCGGCGTCGACGTAGAACATGCGAGCGGTGCGGCCGTAGAACCGCTCGTCGATCGCCCTGACCCGGCGCGTGCGGACGACGTGCAACAGGCCGTTGTCCACGAGCACGTTCACGTGGTGCGCGACGGTGCTCTTCGGCCGGCCGGTCGCGACCGCCAGCTCGGTCACCGTTGCCGCTCGCTCATGGAGCAGGCTCAGGATCGTCGTGCGTAGCGGGTGCCCGATCGCCTTCACCTGGGCCGGCGTGGTCAGCGCGATCCGGTCGGCGAGCTCGTAGTCGGGAGGTTGCGAGTTGCTCGCCACGGCCGATCAGACTATCATTCTCGAACGTACCGTATTTACGGATCAATTATCGGGAGGGGTTTGAGATGGCCGAAGTCGTGCTCTACCACCACGTGCAGGGGCTGACCGATGGGGTGCAGTCGTTCGCCGAGACGCTGCGCACGGCCGGGCACACGGTGCACACGCCCGATGTCTTCGACGGGCGGGTGTTCGACTCGATCGACGACGGCCTGGCGTTCGCCGAGGAGGCGGGGTTCGAGAGGCTCGTCGGGCGCGGGGTCGCCGCCGCCGAGGAGCTCCGGCCGGACGTCGTCTACGCCGGGTTCTCGTTCGGGGTCATGCCCGCCCAGCAGCTCGCCCAGACCCGGCACGGCGCGCGCGGAGCGCTGCTCATGTGCTCGTGCCTGCCCGCCTCGGAGTTCGGCGGCGGGTGGCCGGACGGCGTCCCGGTGCAGGTGCACGCCAAGGACGCGGATCCGTTCTTCGCCGAGGACATGGACGCGGCCCGGGCGCTGGCCGACGCGACCCACGACGCGACCCTCTACCTCTACCCCGGGGATCAGCACCTCTTCGCCGATTCGTCGCTGCCCGCGTACGACCCCGAGGCCGCCCGGCTGCTCACCGAGCGGGTGCTGGCGTTCCTTCGTACGGTCGACGAGTCGAGGCGGTAGTGGAGCGTTCCGTCACCCTCAGGTACGAGCCCTAGGCTACGGCTCGAGGCGAGCGCTCGACACAGGGAGGTGCCGGTGAAGGCGATTGTGGTGACGGATGAGGCTGCAGGAACCGCCGCGATGACGCTGGAGGAGCGACCCGAGCCGCCGGCGGCGATAAACGACGTCATCGTTCAGATTCATGCGTCGGGGTTCGTCCCGACGGAGCTCGCGTGGCCCTCGACCTGGACCGATCGCCGCGGTCGTGACCGTACACCGTCGATCCCTGGGCACGAGCTGGCCGGAGTGGTCACCGCTCTCGGTTACGGCACGAGGGGGCTGTCGGTGGGACAGCGCGTGTTCGGCCTCGCGGACTGGCATCGCGACGGCACCCTGGCGGAGTATGTGGCGATCGAGGCGCGCAACCTCGCCGCGCTGCCCGGCGACGTCGATTTCACGGTGGGTGCGAGCTTGCCAATCTCGGGCCTGACCGCGTGGCAGGGACTCTTCGACCACGGCCGTCTTCGGGCGGGGCAGAGCGTCCTGGCGCACGGCGCGGCTGGCGCGGTCGGGACGATGGTGACCCAGCTCGCACGTGAGGCC
The DNA here is from genome assembly GCA_036273515.1 of Gaiellales bacterium. Classification (GTDB taxonomy): domain Bacteria; phylum Actinomycetota; class Thermoleophilia; order Gaiellales; family JAICJC01; genus JAICJC01. Next base: position 680 of record DASUHM010000079.1, on the reverse strand, counting down.
GGCGCATACGTCATTGGCACCGGACACACCGCCGACCGCGAGAAGGCGCTCCACTTCGGCGCGCAGGAGTTCGTCGACCTCGACAACGACGACCTGGAAGACGTTGGCGGCGTCGATCTGGTGTTCGACGTCATCGGCGGAGACATCCAGAAGCGGTCGGCCGGCCTCATCCGGGCCGGCGGAACCCTGGTGACCGTCGTAGGGCCGCCCGAGGGCCGGCCCGCCGACGGCCTGGCCGTCGACTTCGTTGTCGAGGCCGATCGTGCCCAGCTGAGCGAGATCGTCCAGCGCGTGCGGCAGGGACGACTGCGGACGAACATCGGCAATGTCGCGGCCCTCGACGATGCGATTGCAGCCTTCAATCCGACCGAGCGACGCACCGGGAAGACGATCATCCGTATGCGTCCATGAGGACTCGGAGGCGGCAGCCGGCCCATTCAGGGCCGACCCGGCCCGATGGAGCTAGGGGATTCGAATCCCTGACCTCCTGGACTCGGCCGTCAAGGTCGCTGCGCTCCCTTGACCGCCTCGTGGCGGCACCTGCTTGGATAGCAGGTGCCTTGATCCAGGCTTCGCCTGGCTCGCACACAGGAGGTCAGGCCAAGCCCGGCGGAATGCCAGCGGCCCGGGCCGTGAGGCCCGCGCCGCCGTCATGGAGCTAAGGGGATTCGAACCCCTGA
>DASUHM010000078.1 GCA_036273515.1 Gaiellales bacterium | reverse complement strand
GGTCGGCTTCGAAGAGGGCGTCGAACTCGCCCGCCGACTGCGAGCCCAGTTCGTCGAGCGCTTCCTCGATCACCTCGGCGATCCGCGTGAACTCGATCCGCCCGGCGAGGAAGGCGGCGACCGCGACCTCGTTGGCGGCGTTCAGCCCGCACGGCGCCGTCCCGCCGGCGAGGGCGGCCTCGCGCGCGAGCCGAAGCGCCGGGAAGGCGTCCAGATCCGGTTCCTCGAAGGTCAGTGCGCCGACGGCGGCAAGGTCGAGGCGCTTGACGTCGAGCTCGGTGCGGTAGGGGTGGTGCAGGGCGTAGGCGATCGGGACGCGCATGTCCGGGCAGCCGAGGTGAGCAAGGAGCGCTCCGTCGCACAGCGTGATGAGGCCGTGAACGATCGACTGTGGATGGACGAGCACGTCGATTCGCTGGTAGGGCAGCCCGAAGAGGTGATGCGCCTCTATCACCTCGAGGCCCTTGTTCATCAGCGTCGCCGAGTCGATCGTGATCTTGGCGCCCATGTTCCAGGTGGGATGGGCGAGCGCGTCGGCGACGGTCACGTCGGCCAGCGACTCGGCCGTGCGGCCGCGGAACGGGCCGCCCGACGCCGTGATCACGAGGCCGGACACCGAGCCCTCGGCGGCGCCCGCCAGGCACTGGGCGAGCGCGGAGTGCTCGCTGTCGACCGGCAGCATCCTGCGGCTGCTCCGGCGCAGCGCGTCCATGACCAGCTCGCCGCCCGCGACCAGGCTCTCCTTGTTGGCCAGGGCGAGGTCGGCCCCCGCGGCCAGCGTCGCCAGGGTGGCGCGCAAGCCGGCCGCCCCGACGATCGCGTTCAGCACGACGTCGGCGCCCGAGTCGGCCACGAGCTGCTCGACGCCGTCCGCACCCTCGAGCACAACGCCGCCGAAGTCCGCCCGGGCCGCGGCCGCCGCGACCGGGTCGACGAGCGCGATCCGCTCGACGCCGTGCACGCGGGCCAGAGCAACGAGGCCGGCATGGTCGGAGCCGGCCGCGAGCGCGCACGCGCGCAGGCCGGGATTGGCGCCCACGATTTCGAGCGCCTGCGTCCCGATCGAGCCGGTCGCGCCCAGGACGGCCAGAGATCTCATGAGGTCAGTGTAGGCGGCGTCGATTGAGGGTCTGCCGCCTCGGCGGTCAGGCGCCGAGCGCGGTGATGCTGCGGGGCAGCTCGGCCCGGCGCTCGATCGCCCGCTGCCAGATCACGTGCCCGGTGCGGATGTCGACCACGTAGGCCCGCCCCGCGTCCAGGCCGCGGTCGGGCACGGGCGTGTAGCCGACGGCCACGTAGCGGGCGCGCACGTCGCCCTCCAGCGGGCCGCCGAACCAGCCCGGCTCGCGGTCGTGCAGCTGCGGGTCGCCCGACTCGACGACGGCGATCGCCTCGGCCAGGCGCGCGTCGGCCATCCGCTTCTCGACGCGCGCGAACGGGTTCAGGAGCTTCAGCGAGCGGCGCTTGCGGTCGGTCACGAGGGCAACTCTAGGCCCGGCCGATCGCAAGGGCGACGAAGTAGGTCGCAGGCGCTGCCCAGAGCAGCGCGTCGACCCGGTCGAGCATCCCCCCGTGGGCGCCCAGCAGGCTGCCCGAGTCCTTGATGCCGGCGTCGCGCTTGAGGTACGACTCGAACAGGTCGCCGGCCGGCGCCGCGACCGCCACGGCCACGCCGAGCTCGAAGGCGTGCAGCGGCGTGAGCGGATCGCCGTGCGGCTGGTGGTAGAGGGTGAAGAAGACGATCGCCGTGCCCGCGATCACCCCGGCGATCAGCCCCTCCACGGTCTTCGCCGGCGAGATGTGCTCGGCCAGCTTGCGGCGGCCGATCAGGCGGCCGGCGGCGTAGGCGGCGATGTCCGAGCCCCACACACCCAGCAGCACGGCGAGCAGGAGCTCCTTCCCCCACCCGTCGGGCGAGGGGATGTCGCGGATCGCGACCAGGAACCCGAACCCCAGGCCGATCCAGACGACGCCGAACGTCGTCACCGACAGCTGGACGGCCGCGCTCTGGCGCACCTCGGCCACGGCGGAGAGCCAGAACGCCGCCACCAGCGTCAGCACGATCGGGGCGGCCATCCAGACGGCGCCGCCCTGGTGCGCGGCGATCACCACCCCGGCCGCGCCGGCGACGCCCACCGGCGTCAGCGGGCGCAGGTTGCGCGTCATCGCCGAGAACTCGTGCGAGGCGATCACGGCGGCGACGGCCGCGGGCAACGCCACCCACCAGCCGCCGCGCAGGGCCGCATACACGGCCAGTGCCGCCAGCGGGACCGCCAGCACGACCCGCGAGACGAGCTGGTTCACCGGCGCCCGAACCTCCGCTGGCGCCCGGCGTAGGCCCGCAGCGCGGCCTCCAGGTCGGGGCCGCCGAAGTCCGGCCAGAGCGTCGTCGTGAACTCGAACTCGGCGTAGGCGGACTGCCACAGCAGGAAGTTCGACATCCGCATCTCGCCGCTCGTGCGGATGACCAGGTCGGGATCGGGCATCTCCGGCGCGTACAGGTGATCGCGCAGGGCGGCCTCGTCGACGGCGACCGGGTCCGTGCCGGCGGCCATCAGCTCGCGCATGGCGTGCAGGATCTCGGCCCGTGAGCCGTAGTCGAAGGCCACCCACAGGTCGAGGCGCGTGTTCCCGGACGTGCGCGCCTCCATGTCGTCCATCAGCTCCCGGAGCGACCGGGGGCAGCGGTCGCGCCGGCCCACGAAGTGCACCCGCACGCCCTGGCGGTCGAGGTCGGGGAACTCGCGCTCGATCGTCTCGGCGAAGAGCGTCATCAGGTCGTCGACCTCGCGCTCGGGGCGGCCCCAGTTCTCCGTCGAGAAGGCGTACACGGCCAGGCTGCGGACGCCCAGCCCGGGCGCCGCCTCGACGGTGCGGCGAAGCGCCTTGGTGCCGGCCCGGTGCCCGGCCAGCGGCGGCAGGCCGCGACGCGAGGCCCAGCGGCCGTTGCCGTCCATGATGATGGCCACGCTGGCGGCCGCCGCGGGTGCCTGCGGCTCCGGAGCCGGCCCCGCCCGCCGCAGCCGGCCCATCGTTCTGAGCAGCCGTATCTGTCTTCGCACGACGGTCATCCGCCCGGACGCGGACCCGTCAAACTTCCATGATCTCGGCCTCTTTGGCCTTCAGCGCGGCGTCGATCTGATGGACGCGTTCGTCGGTCAGCTTCTGCAGCTTGTCCTCCGCGCGGTGGACGTCGTCCGAGCCCGTCTCGCCGTTCTTCTCGAGCTCCTTCAGCCGGTGGATGGCGTCGCGGCGGACGTTGCGGGTGGCGACCCGCCCCTCCTCGGCCATGTGCCGCACTTGGCGGACGAGATCCTTGCGCCGCTCCTCGGTGAGCTGCGGGATCGGCAGCCGGATCAACTGGCCGTCGTTCGAGGGCGTCAGGCCGAGGTCGGACTCGAGAATGCCGCGCTCGATGTCCTTCATGATGCTCTTGTCGAACGGCGTGATCGTGAGCATGCGCGGCTCGGGGACGCCGATCGTGGCCAGCTGGTTGATCGGCATCTTGGTGCCGTACGCGGTCACCTGCACCCGGTCGAGCAGCGTCGCCGCCGCCCGGCCCGTGCGCACGGTCATGAACTCGTGGCGGGCGTTCTCGACGCTCTTGTCCATCCTGCGGGTGGCATCCTTCAACACGTCATCGATCATGTTGCGACCTCCGCCGGGATGCGCGCCGCGATGATCGTCCCGATCCGCTCCCCGCGCACGACCCGCTCGATGTTCGACTCGTCGTCCAGGTTGAAAACGTACAGCGGAACGCGGTTGTCCATGCAGAGGGACAGCGCCGTGGTGTCCATGACCTTGAGGCCGCGCTCGATCGCCTCCAGATGGGTCAGCTCCGGGATCAGGCGCGCGTCCGGGTTCTCGCGGGGATCCGAGTCGAGCACGCCGTCCACCCCGTTCTTGCCCATCAGGATCGCCTGCGCCCCGATCTCGAGCGCGCGCAGCGCGGCGGCCGTGTCGGTCGTGAAGAACGGGTTGCCGGTGCCCGCCGCGAAGATGACGACGCGGTTCTTCTCGAGGTGGCGGATCGCCCGCCGGCGGATGTAGGGCTCGGCCACCTGCGAGACGTTGATGGCCGACTGCACCCGCGTGTGGACGCCGAGCTGCTCGAGCGCATCCGAGATCGTGAGCGCGTTCAGGAGCGTGGCCAGCATCCCGGCGTAGTCGGCGGTGGCCCGGTCCATCCCCCGCGCCGCCTCCTGCGTCCCGCGCAGGATGTTGCCGCCGCCGACGACGATCGCCACCTGCACGCCCTTCTCGTGGATCGAGTGGAGCGCACGCGCGATCGCGCCGATCCGCTCGGCATCCTGGCCGTAGCCGCGCTCGCCCATGAGCGCCTCCCCCGAGAGCTTCAGAAGGACGCGCGCGAAGGCTGGTTCGCCCTCGGGGCTCACTCTCCGCCCACCTCGAAGCGGGCGAAGCGCTTCACCTCGATGTTCTCGCCGAGCGTCCCGGACAGCTCGGCCCGGAGCGTCTCGATCGTCTTGTTGTCGTCCTCCGGGCGGATCGACGGCTGGTTCAGGAGCACCGTGTCGGCGAGCGACTTCTGGAACATGCCCTCGGCGATCTTGTCGAGCATCGCCTCGGGCCTGCCCTCGCCGGCGGCCTTGGCCCGGTAGATCTCGAGCTCCGACGTGCGGAACTCGTCGGTGATCTCGGCCTCCGAGACGAACCGGAGATCGCCGGCGCTCGCGATCTGGCCGGCCACCTTGCGGGCGAACGCCTGGAACTGCTCGTTGCGGGCGACGAAGTCGGTCTCGCAGCCGATCTCGACCATGGCGCCGATGCGGCCGTTGTGGTGGACGTACGTCGCCACCAGGCCCTCGCCGGTGCCGCGGCCGGAGCGCTTGCCCGCCGAGGCGATGCCCTTCTCGCGCAGCGCCTTGACGGCCGCCTCCATGTCGCCGCCGGTCTCGACCAGGGCGTTGCGGCAGTCCATCATCCCGGCCTGGGTGCGGTCGCGCAGCTGCTTGACGTCGGCAGCGGACGGCTTGTAGTCGTTCACCGGGCGTCACCACCGGCGGGCTGGGCCTCGGCGGCCGCGGCCTCCGCGGGCGCATCGGCGGGTGCCTCGGCCGGGGCCGGAGCGGCCGCGGCTGCGGGCTCGGCCGGTGCCTCGGAGGCGGGCTCTGCGGCCGCGCCCTCGGTCGCCTCGCCGGCGCCCTCCTCGCCGTCCTCCGAGACGAAGTCCGACACCTTCACGCCGCGGTTCTTGCCCTCGGCGATCGCGTCCGCCAGCAGGCGCACGATCAGCGCCGAGGAGCGGATGGCGTCGTCGTTCCCGGGGATGACGAAGTCGGCGTCGTCGGGGTCGCAGTTCGTGTCGACGAGCCCGATGACCGGGATGTTCAGGCGCTTGGCCTCGCGCACCGCCAGCGTCTCCTTCTTCATGTCGATGACGACGACGGCGTCCGGCAGCTTGCGCGTGTCGGCGACGCCGCCCAGGTTCGCCTCGAGCTTCTCGAGCTCCGACAGCGTCGAGGCCCGCTCCTTCGACGGGAGCAGGTCGAGCTGCCCCTCGGTCTTCTGGCGGCGCAGGTTGTGCAGCGCGGAGATGCGCTCCTGGATGGTGCGGTAGTTCGTCAGCAGGCCGCCCAGCCAGCGGTGGTTCACGTAGGGCATGCCCACGCGGCCGGCGTGCTCGGCGACGGCGTCCTGCGCCTGCTTCTTCGTGCCCACGAAGAGCACTGTGCCGTTGCGCTCGCCGACGTTGCCGACATAGGCGAACGCCTCGTGCAGCAGGCCCATGGTCTGCTGCAGGTCGATGATGTAGATGCCGCCGCGCTCGCCGAAGATGAACCGGCGCATCTTGGGGTTCCAGCGTCTCGTCTGGTGGCCGAAGTGGACCCCAGCCTCGAGCAGCTCGCGCATCGTGACTTCAGGCACGTGCACTCCTCACGATCGGTTGGATGTCGAATCCGGCGGGGCGCTCCGGAGTCCCGCTGCTGCCGTGGGACACCGCCGGAGCCGCCGCTTCTCCGCCGGGTAGGGAGAAATGGGGGCAGAAGCGTCGCGCATTCTAGCGAACGCCAATTGGCGGCCGGGCCTCTTGTCAGGCGGACCTGCTATGGATAGCATGGGAGCTATGATCGCCCGGGTTCGCCACCATCGCCGCATCGCCATCGCGGTGGTGTGCTTCGCGTCGACCGCCGTCGGCGCGATGTGCCTCGGGCACGGCGGCGTGGTCGGGAACATCGCATTTCTGCTCGCGCTCGAGGCCATCCCGCTGGCCGCGCTGGTCGTCGCCGGCGACGAGCTGCCGTGGTGGCTGGGCGTGAGCGCGTCCGCCGGCATCGCGGCGTTCACGGCCGCGTCATGGCGGTCAGTCGAGAACAGCACCTCCTCGACGGCGGTGATCGTGATCCCGTTCATCCCCCTGACACTGCTCGTCGCCGTGCCCTGCCTGGTCTCCATCTGCGATGTCGTCGCGTTGATCGGGCTGCGTGCGCGAGGCGGCCGGATCGCCGCACCGCGGCGGGGCGACCTCGTGCTCGCCGCCGCGCTCGGGATCGCCGGATTCTTCGCGTTCTTCGTGTTCGGCCTGCTGGCAGGCCTCCTGACGGCGTTCGCCGTCTGGGCGCACCGCGCGCGCGGCGAAGCCCGCCTCGGGGTCTGACCCCGAACAGAACTGCAACGGAACTGTCACGGCCGCCGTTCGGGGTCTGACCCCGATCAGGCGTCGCGGGCCGCTTGGAGGGCGGCCTCGAGATCTGGCGGGAGGTCGGAGAGCACCTCGAGCGGGTCGCCCGTCTCGGGGTGCACCAGCCGCAGCTCGGCGGCGTGCAGGAACTGGCGCTCGAGGCCCAGTTCGGGGCCGTGGCCGTATACGGGATCGCCGACCACCGGGGTGCCGATCGCGGCCAGGTGGACGCGGATCTGGTGCGTGCGGCCGGTCTCGAGCGTGACGCGCAGGAGCGAGCGGCCGGGCAGCGCCTCGACGAGCTCGAACTCGGTGAAGGCATCGCGGCCGGCGTCCGTGTCGAGCGACATCCGGGTCGGGTCGCGGCGGTCGCGGCCGATCGGCGCCTCGATCCGGCCGCGGCGCGAGCGCGGCCGCCCGCGCACGAGCGCCACGTAGGTGCGCCCGATGCGCCGCCGCCGCAGCTGCGCCTGGAGGCGCGCGTGCGTGCGCCCGTCGCGGGCCACCAGCAGCAGGCCGGACGTGTCGCGGTCGAGCCGGTGGACGATCCCCGGCCGGGCCTCGTCGCCGCCCGCGGCGACGCCGCGCAGCGCGTCGACGAGCGTCGGCCCGGAGTGCCCGGGCACCGGGTGGACGAGCAGCCCGGCGGGCTTGTCGACGACCACCAGGTACGGGTCGGAGTAGGCCAGCGGCACGCCGATGCCCTCGGGCGGCGCCGCGTCCGGGGGCGGCTCGGGCTCGGGCAGGCTCACCACCGAGCCGGCTCCCAGGCGGTGCGACTTCGGCCGCACGGCCCCGTCCACCAGCACGAGGCCGGCCTCGATCAGGCGCTCGGCGCCCGAACGGGAGCCCACCTCGTCACAGCCCGCGACGAAGCGGTCGAGGCGCATCCCGCCGGAATCCGGCGGCACCTCGAGGTCGATCACGGCCGGTCGAGCCCGGCGGACGGATCCGGGTCGACGGGCGCCTGCGATTTCTTGTGCTCGACCCGTATCAGGCCGAGCGCGAGCAGCGCGACGCCGATCACGATGAAGCTGTCGGCGAGGTTGAAGGTCGGCCAGTGCGTGATGTGGATGAAGTCGGTCACGTGGCCTTCACGGACGCGATCGGCCAGGTTCGAGACGCTCCCCCCGACCAGCAGCCCGAGCGCGACCGGGAAGAGCACGTGGCGCGACCCCGACCGGGCGAAGTGCACCAGCATCCACACGACCGCGGCGGCCGTGAGGACGGAGACGATCGCGAGCTTGCCGGGGAAGATGCCGAACGCGATGCCGCTGTTTCGGACATGCGTGATGGTGAGCCCGGGCAGCACGTGGTGGGCCTCGTCCAGGGCCAGGCGGTGCTCGATGGCGCGCTTGGTGACCTGGTCGGCGACGACGGCGGCGATCGCGACCGCGACCAGCCCCGCCCACTGCAACGACCCCGCCCGGTGCACGGGCTGGGGCTCTGCCTCCACGTGGATCAGCCCCGCTCCTCCAGGCGCTTGCACTCGATGCACCTCGTCGCCCATGGGAGAGCCTCCAGGCGCTCTTCGGCGATCGGCTGCGTGCACCGCTCGCACTGACCGTAGGTGCCCGCCTCGATGCGGCCGAGGGCTGCGTCGATGGCGGCGATGAGGTGGTCGGCGTTGTCCTCGAGCGAGAGCTCGATGCCGCGGTCCAGAGTCTCCGAGGCGCTGTCGGCCATGTGGCTGTCGTTGCCGTCCTCGTCGACGGCCTCCTCCATCGACCGCGACGTGTCCTCCACGAGTCGTCTGCGCTCCTCGAGGACGCCTTCCCGCTCCTCGATCAGACGACGCTTGACGGATTCGATGTCGACGGTCGCAGCCATGCCTCACCCCTCGGTTGAGTATAGCCAGGGGTGCTTGGGCCGGACCGGCCTCGGCTACGCCCCGCAGGAGCGTCGTGTCGCGACCCGCAACCTGTTGCCGTCGGGGTCCTCGAAGTCGCACTCGCGTCCGGCCCAGGCCGTCCTGGTCGACGGGGATGCCGAACTCCTCCGACACGGCGTCCACGACCTGGAGAAGCCTCCGCCCGGAGCGCGGGATCAGCCGCCCGCGCTGACAACGTCGTCCGGCGGGCCGACGGCCGGCTGGGTGGCCGTGACGACACCGGCGTGCTCCTCCAGCGACCCCGCGATCCGCTCCTCGTGATCGCGGACGGCCTCGAGCACGGCGCCGAGCAGCGACCGCAGTCGCAGCCGGAACTCGGCCTCCTCGGCCTGGAGCCGGGAGGTCTCGCGCCGCACCCGCTCACGCTCGGCGTAGGCCTCGTGCACCAGGTCGCGGCTCTTGGCCTCGGCCTCGCGGATGATCAGCTCGGCCTGGCGGGTGGCGCTGGCGCGCATCTCGTCCGCCGCCCGCTCGGCGGTGACGAGCGCGTTTCGCATCGCCTGCTCGCCCTCGCGGTGGCGGATGAGCTCCTGCTCGAGCTCGTGCACGTGGTCGGTGAGGTCGGCCCGCTCGCGCCAGACGTTCTCGTAGGCGACCGTGGCCTCGACGAGCAGCCGGTCGACGTCTGCGCGGCGGTAGCCCATCAGGCCGCGGCCGGGCCGTTCGTGGCGCAGCTCTGCGGGAGAAAGTGTCATATCGGCCCGTTCGCCATGGGCCGGCGGATTCCTTCGTTACCGGAACCCGTCCAGGATCGCCCGGATGATCTGCTGCAGGATGGAGATGCCGAACAGCGCGACCAGCGGCGAGAGGTCGAAGCCGCCGAGCTGCGGAAGCACCGCCCGGATCGGCCGCAGGATCGGCTCGACCGTGTCGTGCAGGAAGCCCCGGATCCGCCCGATCCAGATGTTGTACGGCAGCTGCAGCCACGACATGAGGACGTAGAGGATGATCAGCAGCGAGTAGACGAGGTACAGCGAGAAGACGAACTGCTCGATCGTCGTGATCCCCATGTGGGGCGTCAGCCTAGCTCGCCGGCCCGACGCAGAGCCGCCGAGACGCCGTCGATGATCGCGCCCCGCACCCCGCCCCGTTCCATGGCCGCAAGACCGGCCGCGGCCGTGCCGCCCGGGCTCGTCACCCGGCGCCGCAGGTCGGAGCAGCCGAGGTCCTCCTCGCGCAGCAGCGTCGCCGTCCCGCTCACCGTCGAGAGGAACAGCCTGCGCGCGTCGGCGTGGGTGAGCCCGGCGACGATCCCGGCGTCCTCGAACGCCTCGACGATCAGCCCCAGGAACGCGGGCCCCGACCCGGAGAGCGCGGTGGCGGCGTCGAACTGCCGCTCCTCCAGCGGCACGACCTCGCCCAGCAGCGCGAACACCTCGAGCACCATCTGCTCCGCGGCGGTGTCGGTGAACCGCCCGGCCGAGTACGCGAGCGTGCCAGCGCCGACGCTCACGCCGACGTTCGGCATGAACCGGAACACGGGCGCGTCGACGTCGAGGATCGTCTCGAGCGTGGCCGTGCTGACGCCGGCCGCGACCGACGCGATCGCCTTGTGCGGCGTGACCAGGTCGGACACCTCGCGCAGGACGCGCTCGACGTCGACCGGCTTCACGCACAGGACGACGATGTCGGACGCCTCCACGAGCTCGGCGTTCGACGGCGTGTGGCGCAGCCCGAGCCGCTCCGCCAGGGCGGCGGCGCGGCCGGAGCGGCGGTCGGTGACCAGGATCCGGCCCGCCATCTCCGGGTCGGCCCGCACCCAGCCGTTCACCATGGCGGTGGCCATGTTGCCTGCGCCGAGCAGGCCGAGCGAGGGGGCGGTGGCGCTCATCGAGCCCGGTAGCGTACCGCGGTGCCCCGCAGGGCCGGTCAGGGCTCGCGGCAGGCGCAAACCCTGAGGCGCCGGCGATCCGCGATAACCGGACATGGCAGGCGCGACGAGCCGCCAGGCAAGCGGCCCGGACACGGCTGGCTCTCGGGTCGTGCCGGCGGACGATGATGTGCTGCTGCGCGGGGGGATCGCGCGATCCTCGTCCTCTCGGCCGTTGGCGGCGCCGATCTCGGTCGCGGTTCGGGCATCGTCGGGCTCGAGGACCGCGTCCAGGCGTTGAGTGGCCGGCTGACGCTGCGAAGCGAGCCGGGCGCGGGCACGTCGATCACGGTCGAGCTGCCCCTCGCGGGCGACTCGCGATGAAGAGGTCCCACGTCCGCCCGAGCGCGTCGCGGGTTCCGGCGGGCTGCATCCCGATCTTCTCGAGCACGCGGGCCGAGGCGGCGTTGCCCGGCGCGACGATGGCGATCACCTCGTCCAGGCCGAGCCCCGCGAAGGAGGCGTCGAGACAGGCCCGGGCCGCCTCCGTCGCGTAGCCCCGCCCCCACACGGACCGACGCAGATGGAAGCCGAGCTCGACGTCCGGCCCGCCCTCGAGCAGCTGCACGCCGCAGTCCCCGACGAGCGCGCCGGATTCGCGCTCCTCCACGCCCCACTTGCTGAAGCCGTGGCGCTCCTGGTGGCCGATCATGCTGCGCACGCGCGCATCCGACTCCTCAGCGGTGCAGGCGCCGGAGAGCGAGAATCGCATCACCTCCGGATCGCCGTGAGCCGCGAGCATGGCGGCGACGTCCGCCTCGGCGAGCGGGCGGATCGACAGCCGCTCGGTCTGGATCGGGAAGCGGATCAGTACTGGTTGAAGAAGCCGCGCTCCATCAGGAGCGCCTTGTCCTCGGCCGACACCGAGATCGAGCTCGGCGTGAGCAGGAACACGCGGTCGGCGACCCGCTGCATCGATCCGTCGAGCGCGTAGGTGAGGCCGCTCGCGAAGTCGACCAGGCGCTTCGCCAGCTCCGGGTCGGCGCTCTGGAAGTTGATGATGACGGGCACGTCGGACTTGAGCTTGTCGGCCACCTTCTGGGCGTCGTTGAAGCTCTTGGGGACGACGAGCGACACCTGGCCGGCGGTGCGATGGCCGTTCTGCTGCTGCTGCTGCGGCGGCGCGCCGTTTCGGCCGCCCCGGATCGGCACCGCCCGTGGCGCCTCCTCGGAGAAGATGTCGTCGAAGTCCGAGCCCGGCCTGCGCCGCGGCGACAGGCGGCGGACGTTGGGCCGCTCGCTGTAGACCTGCTCGAGGTCTTCGTGGGCGGCGGACCCGTCGTCGTCGTACTCGTCCTCCCAGTCCTCCTCGCGCACCCCGAAGTACACGAGCGTCGAGTTCCACAGATCGCCTATGGCCATGTGACCAGGAACTCTATCGCCCGTAGAGGACGCCACCGACCCGTACGATCGTCGCTCCCTCCTCGGCGGCGACGGCGTAGTCCTGGCTCGTGCCCATGCTGAGATGGGTGAATTCGTGCCGCCCGGCCCACGCCGGAGCGAGCCGGTCGCGCAGGTCGCGCAGCGCGGCGAACCACGGCCGGGCATCCTCGGGATCGTTCACCGCGGGCGGCATCGTCATGAGCCCGCGGAAGCGCACGCCGGAGAGCGGCCCGACCTCCTCGAGGAACGCGTCGACCGCACCGGGCTCGACGCCCGACTTCGTGTCCTCCGCGGCCACGTTCACCTGCAGCAGGCACTCGACGACCGACTCCGGGTCGCGGCGCCGCTCGAGCTGCTCGCAGGCCGACATCGAGTCGACGGCGTGGATCAGGCGCACCCGCCCGACGATGTCGCGCACCTTGCGGCTCTGGACGTGCCCGATGAAGTCCCACGTGAAGAGGTCGCCGTGGGCCGCCTGCTTGGCCGCCAGGGCGTCGGTGCGGTTCTCGCCGACGAGCCTGATGCCGGCCTCGTGGAGCGCCGGCAGGTCGTCGGCGTCGACGTACTTCGTCGCCGCCAGGATCTCGACGCCGGGGCCGACCTCCTCGCGGATCCGGGCCAGGTTGCGGGCGATCGCCGCCGCGTCAGCCATCGAGCACCCCCACCACCCCCTGGCGGCCGGTGACGCCGCGGTCGCGCCGGTGCGAGAAGTAGCGGTCGGGATTGCAGATCGTGCACTCCCCCGCCACGGCCACCTCGGCCGCGCCCGCCGCCTCGAGCGCCCGCCGCGCGCACAGCCACAGGTCGGCCCGGCCGTCGCGGACGACATCCGTGCCGAAGCGGGCCTGCAGGCGCCCGGCCACGTCCTCGCCCACCTGGTAGCAGCACGGCCCGGCGCCGGGGCCGACCGCGCCGACGATCTCGCCGCCGACCGCCTCGGCGCCCGCCTCGACGATGCCGGCCTCGAGGCCGCGCCAGCCGGCGTGCAGGATGGCCAGCCGGCCGCCGTCCGCGCGGGCGATGGCGACGGGGATGCAGTCGGCGGTGAGCAGCATCACGGGCCGGTTGGGCAGCGACGTGACGAGGCCGTCGGAGCGCGGGAACGGCTCGGCGCCGGGCTCCAGGAAGCGCCCGCCCGCCGGCTCCTCGGTCACCTCCCGCACCTCGCGCCCGTGCACCTGCCAGGCCATCGTCGCCGCCGTCGGATCGCCGCCCGCGGCGGACACGGCGCGGCGCCGGTTCTCGGCCACCCGGTCGGCGTCGTCCGCCGTCAGCGCGCCCAGGTTGAGCGAGGAGTACGGGCCCAGCGACGTGCCGCCCCGGCGGGAGGTGAACGCGACCGAGACGCCCTCGGGAGCGCTCCGCCAGCGCAGCACCGGCATGTCGCCCTCGTCCCAGGCGAGGCCGCTCACGACGCCCCCCGCCCGACCAGCTCGCGGGCCGCGTCGAGCTCCGAGCCGCGGTCGGCGAGCTGGCCGTTGCGCTTGCGGCGCAGGAGCTCCGCCAGCACCTCGCCCACCCGGGGCGACGCGGCCAGTCCCAGCTCGTCCCGCAGCACCGTGCCATCGATCTCGAGGCGTATCCCGCGCAGCCGCTCGAGGTAGAGCTCCGCCGCCTCGGCGCCGGGGCCGCCCGTGGCGGCGACCAGGAGCGCGGCGTCGGCAGGCAGGCGGTCGAGCAGCTCGGCGACGTCGGACGGCGCGGCGGCGGCGGCCAGCTTCGCGCCCAGCTTCGCCGGGGCGGCCGCTGCCGCACGGACGTTGGCGGCGTCGGTGCGGCGCAGCCGCAGGCGCTCGACCAGGGCGCGCACGGCGCCGGCGCCCGATGCACGGGCGATCAGTGCCAGGCGCAGCCGCCAGATCGGCGTGCGGGCCGCGTACCGGTCGTGCACGGCGTCGAGCCGCTCGAGCGCGTCCAGGCGCTCGGTGGCGATGCCGGGGCCGACGGCGGCGAGCAGGCCGAGGCCGCCGGCGATCCGAAGCGCCCCTGCCACGGTCGCCGCCGACTCGCCGAGCAGCGCGAGCAGGTCGGCGCGGACGCGGGCGCCGGAGAGCTCGCCGACGAGGCCTTCGGCCACCGCGTCGCCGGCCAGCCGCTCGGTCTCGGCGTCGAGCGCGAAGCCGAGCCGCGCGGCGTAGCGGGCGGCCCGGAAGACGCGGGTCGGGTCGTCGCGGAACGAGCCAGGGTGCAGGATCCGGATCGTCGCCGCAGCCAGGTCGGCACGGCCGTCGAAGGGGTCGAGCAGCGCCCCGGCACGCGGGCCCGAGAGGCCGGCGGCGAGCGCGTTCACGGTGAAGTCGCGCCGGGCCAGGTCGGCGTCGATGCCGGCGGGCGAGACGACCGGGAGCGCTGCCGGATGCGGATACGTCTCGCTGCGGGTCGCGGCGAGGTCGACGCGGACGCCGGGCGCGCGGACGACGGCCGTGCCGAACGCCCGGTGCACGACCACGCGGCCGCCGCCGAGCACGTCGGCCAGCCGCCGCGCGACGGCGACGGCGTCGCCCTCGATCGCGATGTCGGCGTCGCGGCTGGGATCGCCGCGCAGGAGGTCGCGCACGGTCCCGCCGACCGCGTAGGCGGCGGCGCCGTCGGCGGCCGTGCGGGCCGCCTCCCATAGGGGGGCCAGGGGATCGCCGGCCGCTCCGATCCGGATCGGTTCGGACACGTCCGAGATTCTAGGGTCGCTCGACCGCGACCCGGCCGCCGCTGCGGACCGCGGCGATCGCGGCCTCGACCATCGCCAGGTCACCGAGTCATCGGGACGGTGCGCCCGAGCGCCGCCGCGAGCGCACCGTGGATGCCGTCGGGACAGATCGCCGCGACGCCCTCGTTCCAGATGGCGACGCGGAGGCCCTGCCGCGGCATTGCCGTTACGCGAGGGCGATGGCCTCGATCTCGACGAGCGCGCCGGCCGGGAGGCCGGCCACCTGCACCGTCGAGCGGGCCGGCGGGTCGGCCGTGAAGTACGACCCGTAGACGGCGTTGACCGCGGCGAAGTCGCCCAGGTCGGCGACGAAGATCGTCGTCTTCACGATCCGGTCGATGCTCGAACCGGCCGCCACGAGCACGGCCGAGAGGTTGTCCATCGCCCGCCGGGCCTGGGCCTCGACGCCGCCGTCGACCAGCGTCCCATCCGCCGGGTCGAGACCGACCTGGCCGGCACAGAAGACGAGGCCGGCAGCCCTGATGGCCTGGTTGTACGGCGCGCCGCCGAACGGCTTCGGCGCACCCTCGGTGACGATCACGTCGCGTTCGCTCATCCCACCCTCCCCGGTGTTCGTGCCAGCGCCTCGGCCCGCACCCGGGCGGAGCGCCCGTGGCCGGGGAAGCCCTCGGCGTCGGCCAGCACGACCACCGCGTCGGCCAGCCGCTCACATGCTTCCGCGTTCACCTCCACCACCTCCTGGGTGCGCAGGAACGCCGCGGGTCCCAGGCCGGACGAGAACCGGCTGTTGCCGCCCGTGGGCAGGATGTGGTTCGAGCCGACGATGTAGTCGCCGAAGGCCGTGCCCGCGTACGGCCCGAGGAAGATGGCGCCGGCGTGATGCACGCAGGCGACCGCGTCCTCCGCCCCCTCGATCACGAGCTGCACGTGCTCGGGCCCGTGTGCGTTCACGAACGCGAAGGCCGTGTCGAGCGAGTCGGCCTCGATCAGCACCGCGGCGCTCTCGGCGGGGAGCTGGGCGGCGACCGCGTCGAGCAGCCCGGCGTCGGTCGACACCAGCACCGACTGGGCGCCGGGGCCGTGCTCGAGCTGGGCCAGCAGATCCCAGGCGATCGGCTCGACCGGCGCGGTCGCGTCGGCGACGACGACCAGCTCGCTCGGGCCGGCCAGCGACTCGATGCCGATTTCCCCGAACATGCGCCGCTTGGCCTCCTCGACGTAGGCGTTGCCGGGGCCGACCAGCAGGTCGACGGGCGGGATCCCCTCGGTGCCGAGCGCGAGCGCGGCCACCGCCTGGGCGCCCCCAACGGCATAGACCTCCTCGACGCCGAGCAGGCCGCAGGCGGCGAGGGCGGTGGCGTGCGGGCGCCCGTCCGGCCCCGGCGGCGAGCACACGGCGATGCCGGGGACGCCGGCCACCTGGGCCGGCACGATGCCCATGACGGCGCTCGACGGGTAGGCGGCCAGGCCGCCCGGCACGTACACGCCGGCGCGGCGGACGGGCACGGGCCGGCTGGAGACGATCTGTCCCTGCGGGAGCGCGACCCTCGTCGGCCGCGGCACGAGCTCCGACGCGACGGTGCGCACGTTGGCGGCGAGCAGCTCGAGCGCCTCGCGCACCACCGGGGCCAGACCCTCGACCGCGGCGGCGATCGCGCGGGCGGGCACGCGCGGGTCGGGCACGTCCACCCCGTCGAGCCGCAGCGTCAGCCGGCGCACGGCATCGCCGCCGCCGTTTCGCACCATCTCGATGATGTCGGCGACCGCGGCGGCCACGTCCTCCCGCCGCTCGGACGACGGGCGCAGCTCGCGCACGGCCTCGGCCACGTCGGCTTGTGTCAGTCGCAACCGCTTCACGTGCAGATGATCGTAGCCGCCGGGGGTCGGCGCGCCCTAGGCCGAGACCCGCTCGATCCGGGCGCCCAGCGCGCGCAGCCGCTCGTCGATGCGCTCGTACCCGCGGTCGATCTCGCCGACGTTCCCGATCCGGCTCTCGCCCTCGGCGCAGAGGCTCGCGATCAGCATCGCCATCCCGGCCCGGATGTCGGGGCTTGCCATGCGCTCGCCATAGAGCCGGGCCGGCCCGGTGACGACGGCGCGGTGAGGGTCGCACAGGATGATCCGCGCGCCCATCGAGACCAGCTTGTCGGTGAAGATCAGGCGGTTCTCGAACATCTTCTCGAAGACGAGCACCGTGCCGGTCGCCTGGGTCGCCACGGCGACCGCGATCGACGTCAGGTCGGCCGGGAACATCGGCCACGGCCCGTCCTCGATCTTGGGAATCTGGGCGTTCACGTCGTCCACGATCTGGAGGGTCTGGCCCGCGGGGACACGCACGGCGTCCCCCTCGACCTCGACGGTGACGCCGAGCCGCGAGAACGTGTGCCGGATCGAGCGCAGATGCTCGACGGCCGCGTCCTCGATCAGCACCTCGCCGCCGGTGACCGCGGCCAGGCCGATGAACGACGCCACCTCGATGTGGTCGGCGCCGACCCGGTGGGTGCAGCCGCCGAGCGAGGAGACGCCGTGGATGGTGAGGACGTTCGAGCCGATCCCGTCGATGCGCGCGCCCATCGCCGTCAGCAGCCGGCACAGGTCCTGCACGTGGGGCTCGCAGGCGGCGTTCGAGATGGTGGTCTGCCCCTGCGCGAGCACGGCCGCCATGACGGCGTTCTCGGTGCCCGTCACGGACGCCTCGTCGAGATACAGGTCGGCGCCGCGCAGGCCGTCCGGCGCGCGCAGGCGGTAGCTGCGGGTGGCCTGGACGTCGGCGCCGAGACCGGCGAAGGCCATCAGGTGCGTGTCGACGCGGCGGCGGCCGATGACGTCGCCGCCCGGCGGCGGGATGTCGGCGGTGCCGACGCGCGCGAGCAGGGGCCCGGCGAACAGGATCGAGGCCCGGATGCGGGTGCAGAGCTCGGCGTCGAGCGCCGTCTTCGCGATCTCCGCGGCCCACACGCGCAGGCGGTTCGGGCCGAGCCACTCGACCTCGGCGCCGATGTCGCAGAGGAGCTCGATCATCGCCTCGACGTCGCGGATCCGGGGGACGTTGTCGAGCGTCACGGGGTCGGCCGTGAGCAGGCACGCCGCCAGGATCGGAAGGGCGGCGTTCTTGTTGCCGGCAGGGCGGACCGTGCCCCGCAGCGGCACGCCCCCTTCGATCACGAACGACTCCACGATCCCCTCTCGAGCTGCGATCGCCACCGCGTCAGGGTAGCGGCATCCCCGGCGGTCACACCGCGGTCAGCCGCGCAGGCCGAGCTCGGCCGCGATCGGGCGCAGGGCGGCGATCACGAACGTGATGTGCCCGTCCAGATCCACGCCGAGCTCCTCCGCGCCCTCGTACACGTCGTCGCGGTTGACGCCGCGGGCGAAGCTCGGCTGCTTCAGCTTCTTGCGCACCGACCGCGCCTCGAGCGTCGCCAGCCCGTCCGGCCGGACGAGGCCGCACGCGTGCACGAAGCCCGACACCTCGTCGCAGGCGAACAGCGTGTGCTCGAGCTTCGACTCGCGGGTCACGCCGGTGTGGCCGCCGTGCGACTGGATCGCCCGCACGAACCACTCCGGGTAGCCGTGCTCGCGCAGCACCGGCGCGCCGTCCTGCGGATGCTGGTCGAGCGTCGGGTGCCGCTCGTAGTCGAAGTCGTGGAGCAGGGCGACGTTGCCCCAGGCCGGCTCGTCCTCGCCGAAGTGGACGGCGTACGCCCGCACCGAGGCCTCGACGGCGAGGCAGTGGCGCAGGAGCGCCTCGGCCTTGGTCCACTCGGTCAGGAGCGCCCAGGCCGCGTCGCGATCGTGCACCAGGTCGGGAGCGTCCGCCACGGCGGCGGACGATACCTGAGGCCTGCATCCCCGGGGGTCTGACCCCGGATGGTGCGACGCGGAGCGGTGCACCAAAAGGGGTCTGACCCCGCTTGGTGCGCTAGCCCAGCGACTCGAGGCCGGCGGCCAGCGCCTCGATGTCGGCGTCGTCCGTCCAGGCGCCGACGGACACGCGCACGTACGGCGTCTCGGGGATCGGCCGCACGAGCACGTTGCGCTCGGCCAGGTGCGCGACGGCGTCGGCCGACTCGTGGCCGTCGAGCCGCAGGGCGATCAGGCCGCTCGTCGGCCCGCCGGGGTCGTGCACCGAGGCGCCGGCGACCGCGGAGAGCCGCGCGCGTGCCTTGGCCGTGTTCTCGGCCGCCTCGCGCAGCCACGCGTCGCGGCCGCCCGGGAGCCCCTCGACCCACTCCATCGCCGCGGCGAAGCCGGCCAGCACCGTCGTGTCGAGGCTGCCGGGGTCGAAGCGGGCCGCGCCCTCGCGCAGCGGCCCGACGTGGCCGTCGGCGTAGGTGAAGTAGCTCGGCGTCGCCGGCCGGAGGCGGTCGTGCTGGCGCGGGTGCACCCACAGCGCGCCCGTCCCCTGCGGCCCGAGCAGCCACTTCTGGCCGGACGCCGCGTAGAAGTCCGCCCCGGTTGCGTGCATGTCGAGCGGGATCGCCCCGCCCGACTGGGCGCCGTCGATCAGCAGGGTCGCCCCGGCGGCGTGGGCCGCGGCGGCGATCTCGGGCAGCGGCAGGATCAGCCCGGTCGTCCACAGGACGTGCGAGATCGCCACCATCGTGGTCTTCGGGCCGATCGCGGCGATCACGTCCTGCGACGGCACCGCGCGCACGGCGATCCCGTGGCGCTTCGAGAGCTCGTCGAGCGGCCCGAGCAGGCCCGGGTGCTCCTCGGTCGTCGTGATCACCTCGCCGCCCTCCGGCCAGTCGAGGCCGGCGCAGACGAGGCCGATGCCCTGCGACGTCGACGACGTCAGGGCGACCTCGCTCTCCGGCGCGCCGAGCGCGCGGGCGGCGGCGGCCCGGGCGCGGGCGCGCAGGCCCAGCAACCGCTCCATCGCCGCGTTGCCGATCCGCGGCTCGCGCATCGCGGCGGCCTCGGCCGACATGGCGTCGATCGCGGACTGCGGCATCGGGCCGTTCGTGCCGGCGTTCAGGTAGGCGCAGCCCTCGAGTGAGGGCAGTTCGGTTCGATCAGGCAAAGCTCACCACCGCGTCGACGGGATCATGATCGGAGAGGCGCACCGGGCGCGATCCGTTGTGGCGCAGGTCGCGCCGCTCGGGCAGCCACCGCGTCGCCGCCCATTCCACCTCGAAGTTGCGGACGAGGACGTGGTCGATGCCGACCTCGCCCGACTCCTCGACGAACCCGCGCGCCCGCAGCGCGTGCACGCCGGCCGACCGCATGTCGGCGTTCAGGTCGCCGGCGAGCACCATCGGCGCCCCGCGCGCGAACCGCTCGAGCACGAAACCGGCCTTCTCGAGCTGCTCGTCGCCGCCCCGGTCGGCATGCACGTTCGCGATCGCGAGCTCGCGGCCGGCGCTGCGATGGCGCAACCGGGCCAGCTGGGCGATGCGGGGCTCGCCGCGCAGGCGGGTGCGCTCGTTCAGCTGCACGCGCCGGGCCGAGACGAGCAGGAGCGCCGGGCCGTACAGGATGGCCTGGGCCTGGCCCTCGACCTGCGTCCGCACCAGATCGGGCAGCGCCCGGCCAACGGCGGCGCCGACGGCGAGCGGCAGCGGCACGTGCACGAACGGGATGTGGGCGCCGTACGTCGGCGCCAGCGTCACGCCCATGCCGGTGTGCTCGCGCAGGAGGTCGGCCGCCCACACCGGCACCTCCTGGAGGAGGACGACGTCGGGGTCGTCCTCGATCATCACCTGGGCCATCTCGCGCAGGAGCTTCCGGCGCACGTGGCCGTGCTCGGCGCCGGGGGGCACGTCGCGGCCGTGAGCGATGTTCCAGGTGCGGATGAGCAGCGACTCCGGCACGAGGCGTCGATCGTAGCCGCGCGGCGATGGGTCTACAGTGGGTGGTCAGGTGACGTTGGTGGTGTCGACGGCGCGAAACCCGAGCAGCGAAGGACGCAAGGGAGCGACGCCTGCTCTGCACGCGAGCAACCGAGGACGCCGCGATGCGACGGGTTGCAGCCGCCGGACCCGGCAAACGTTGCCTGACGATCCACTAGCATCGTCTCGATGAGGGTTCCAGGCCGGCCCCGCTACGCGGCCGTGATCCACGCGCAGCTCGATCTGTATCTGGAGCAGAACGCCGATCTGCTCAAGCGGATCGAGGCTGCCAAGGCCACGTACGACCACGCCGGCCGGCCCGGCTCCGAGGAGGCCTACGGCGTCTACATGGACGCTGTCGAGGAGGCCGAGGACGCCCTGCTCGAGCTGCGCGACCGCTACGCCGAGACGATGGCCGCGCGCGAGCGAGGTCGCTACGAGCGCGAGTTCTCCCGCGCGGCCGAGCGGATGCTGCCGACGCTCTCGGCCCGCCGCCAGTATCTGCGCGCGATCGACCCCGACTCGACCACGTGACCGCTGAATAGACGGGGTCTGACCCGTTTGTTCACATGTGGACACCGAACATGTGTTCGGGTATCGTTGATCGGCCGTGCCCCGCGAGCGCTCCGTCATCGTCTCCGTCCTCGTCCCCCGCTTCGCGCTCCGGGTGGCCGCCGGGCAGAAGGGGGCGCTGCCGTCCGAGCCTGCGGCGCTCGGCCCCGAGCCGGGCGGGCCGCCGGCGATCGGCGAGGCCAACGCGGCCGCGGCCACCTTCGGCGTCGCGCCGGGGATGCGGGTCGGCGAGGCCCTCGCCCGCTGCCCGCGGCTCCAGCTCGTGACCGCCGACCCGGGCGCGGTGGCCGACGCCGCCGAAGCGCTGCTGCAGCGGCTGGAGGAGCTCGGCGCGGCGGTCGAGTCGCTCGCGCCGGGCCGCGCGCTCTTCTGCGCCGACGGCCTGGTGCGTCTGCACGGCGGCCTGCACCGGCTGCTCTCGGCCACGGGCGCGATCCTCGGCCCCGGCGGGCGCACCGGCGCCGGGCCGGGCCGGTTCATCGCCCAGGCGGCGGCCGTGCGCGCCCGCCCGGGCCGGCCGCGCGTGGTCGAGGCCGGCGCCGCCGCCCAGTTCCTGGCCGGGATGCCCGTCGCCCGGCTGCCGCTCGCCGAGGGCACGGCCGACACGCTGCACGCGCTCGGCATCCGCACGGCGGGCGAGCTGGCGGCGCTGCCGCTGCCGGCGGTCGCCGACCGGTTCGGCCGGCCCGGGATCTCGGCCTGGCGGCTCGCCCGCGGAGAGGACGAGACCTATGTCGCCCCGCGGACGCCGCCCGAGCCGCTGCGTGAGGCGATCGAGTTCCCCGAGCCCGTCGGCGACGAGTTCACCCTGCGCGGGGCGCTCGTCGTCCTGGTCGAGCGGCTGCTGGGCGATCCCCGCCGGGCCGGCCGGCCGCCGCGGGCGCTCGTGATGTCGGCCCGGCTGGCAGCGGGCGGCTCGTGGCGGCGGCCGGTGACGCTGCGCGAGCCTACGGCCTCGCTCGAGCGGCTGCGCGACGCGCTCGCCCCCCGCCTGGTCGAGCTGCCGGCCGCGGTCGAGCGGCTCGGGCTCGAGATCACCGCGCTCAGCTCCACCGCCGACCGCCAGCTCTCGCTCTACCGGCCGCCGGGGGAGCTGCTGCGCGAGCGCGCCGCCGAGGCCGCCCGCCAGGTGCGCGCCGGCCTCGGAGAAGGCCATCTGTGGCGGGTGGTCGAGGTGGCGCCGTGGTCGCGGGTGCCCGAGGGCCGCGACCTGCTCGTCCCGTTCGACGGCTGATTGTTAAGGAGGACTGCCCCCTGAACACCGGGGCCAGGCCCCATACTCTCCGACCATGAGCGACCTCGGGCGACGACTGGCGGTGGCCCGTGGGGACGAGCCGGCCGACCTGGTCATCGCCGGCGGCCACGTCCTCTCGGTCTTCACGCGCGAATGGCTGCGAGCCGACGTCGCCGTCGCCGACGGCTGGATCGCCGGCGTCGGGGCGTACCAGGGCCGCGTGACGCTCGATGCCTCGGGCATGTGGGTCGTGCCCGGGCTCATCGATGCCCACGTCCACATCGAGTCGTCCCGGCTGCTGCCGGACGAGTTCGCCCGCCTGGTGCTGCCGCACGGGACGACCACCGTCATCGCAGACCCGCACGAGATCGCGAACGTGCTCGGCACCGACGGCGTCCACTGGCTGCTCGACTCCACCGAGGGGCTGCCGCTCGACGTCTTCTTCATGGCCTCCTCGTGCGTGCCGGCGTCGACGTTCGAGTCGCCCCGGCGCCGGCTCACCCCCGGCGACCTGGAAGGCCTCCTGCGCCGGCGGCGGGTGATCGGGCTGGCAGAGATGATGAACTTTCCCGGCGTCATCGCCGGGGCACCGTCGGAGCTCGAGAAGCTCGGCCTGGCGGGCGCCGAGCACGTCGACGGCCATGCCCCGGGCGTGCTCGGGCCGGCGCTCCAGGCCTACGCCGCGGCGGGCATCCGCTCCGACCACGAGGCGACGACGCTCGAGGAGGGCCGCGAGCGCCTGCGCGCCGGCATGTGGGTGCTGATCCGGGAGGCCTCCGGCGCCCGCAACCTGGAGGCCCTGATCCCGCTCGTCTCCGAGTTCGGGCCGAACCGGCTCGCGTTCTGCACTGACGACCGCGACCCCGAGCACATCGTCTCGGAGGGCCACATCAATTCGATGGTGCGCGCCGCGGTCGCCGCCGGGGTCGATCCCGCCGACGCGCTCGTGATGGCGTCGCACCATCCGGCGACGTGGCACGGCCTGCGCGACCGCGGCGCCGTCGCCCCCGGCTACCGGGCCGACCTGCTGCTGCTGCCCGACCTCGAGAGCTTCCGGCCTGCAACCGTGCTGAAGGACGGCCGCACCGCCGCCGACCTGCCCGCCGCCGAGGTGCCCGACTGGGTGCGGAACACGGTGCACGTCGCCCCGCTCACGAGCGGCGACCTGCGCATCCCCTGGGAGGGCGGCGACGCCCGCGTGATCGGCGTGCGCCCCGGCCAGATCGTGACCGACTCGCTCGTGATGGCGCCGCGGGTCGCCGAGGGGGCCGCGGTCGCCGACCCCGTCCGCGACCTCGCCAAGATCGCCGTCATCGAGCGCCACCTGGGCACCGGCCGGGTCGGACTCGGCTTCATCCACGGCCTCGGCGTGCGCCGTGGCGCAATCGCCTCGACCGTCGCCCACGACGCCCACAACGTCGTCGTGGCGGGCGTGGACGACGACGACATGGTGCGGGCGGCGCGCCGGCTGGGCGAGATCGGCGGCGGCATGGTGGCCGTGCACGACCGCGGCATCAAGGCCGAGCTGGCGCTGCCCGTGGCCGGGCTCATGTCCGCGGCGCCGGCGGAGGACGTCGTGGCCGCCAGCCGTGCCCTCGGCGACGCCGCCCGGTCGCTGGGATGCACGCTCGAGGCGCCGTTCCACTCGATGGGCTTCCTCGCCCTCTCCGTGATCCCCGAGCTCAAGATCACCGACCACGGCCTGATCGACGTCGGCACGTTCTCGGTGGTCGGCCTGAACGCCTGATGGCTGATCGGTAAGTCCCGTGGCTCATGGGCGGCTGCGAACGATGCCCTTGACGGCGGTCCGAGGCGTCTGCGAATACGCGGACGCCGAGGCGCGTTGCCACGGTTCGCAGCCGCATCCGCACCCGCGCCCCACCGAACCGCGCACGGTCGTGCGGCCGGGCGCGCGAGGACTTGCCGATCAACCGTCTAGTCGGGGCAGGGCTCGACCGGGAGGCCGGCGTCCCGCCAGGCCTCGAAGCCGCCGATCATGTCCGTGGCGCCGGCAAGCCCGATCTCCTGGAGGGTCGCGGCGGCCAGGCTCGACGAGTACCCCTCCGCGCACATCACGATCAGATCCTTGCCCACGAGCCGGTCGTCGGCGTGCCCCGACGACCCGTCGGCGCGCCACTCGAGCACGTTGCGGCAGACGACGACGGCACCGGGGACGACCCCCTCGGCGCGACGCTGGCCGAGCGGGCGCATGTCGACGATCACGGCTCCGGCGCGGACGGCCTCCTGCGCGGCTTGCGGCGTCAGCCGCGCGAGGCCTGCGCGCGACCGGCCGAGGAGGTCGTCGATTCCCACGTCGCTACGACGGATACCACTCGACGGACAGTGGACCAACCTTGACGCGCCGGTACCGCCCGCGTCGCACGACCTTCACGCCGGGCTTCTCCCGGTAGAGGTTGAGCGTGTACCCGCGCGTGCGGCGGCCGACGATCGTCACCGAACGGAGCAGGTTCGGCTCGGGAGTGACACTGTCCACCTGCATGCTCCCAGTGTCCGAGGAGGAGCGCCTGCCAGTCAAGGTACGGAAGATCGTAACGGTCAGCCGGCCCAGGCGCCCGCGACCGCGATGACACCCGCGACCACCGCGCCCCCGAGCTTCCACCGATCGGTGAGCACGAACGCCCTGCGGTCGTCGCCGAGGTTCACGATCACGGCCGCGCAGGCGAGCGCGGCCAGCGTCGCGCCCGGCAGCTGCCACGTCCAGTCGCCGCTCGACTCCACCATGTAGCCGACGTACGCCGCGGTGACGGCCGCGGCCAGCGGGTGCGCGCGGCGGCGGATGCCCGCCCAGATCGGGGCGAGGATCGCCGGCAGCACGATGGCGAGGCCGATTACGCCGAGCTCGGCCATCGTCTCGAGCTCGAGGCTGTGTGAGTTGTAGACGAGCACGTTCACCGGGCGGTGGCGCATCCAGTAGTGGTGGAAGGTGGCCCCGCCGGAACCGATGATCGGATCGGCGGTGAACTCATGCCAGGCCGCCTTCCAGAAGAGCGCGCGCCCGTTCAGCGAGAGGCTCGCGAAGCGCAGGTTGAGGTCGCCGCCGGGGAAGGTGGGCGCCGGGTTGTTGATCGTCGAGATGGCGTCGCGGACGGTCGTGACGGGGTTCCCGTAGCGGTGGATCCCGGCCGCGAGTGCCAGGCATGCGATGAGCACGATGCCCGCTCCGGCCAGCATGCGCACCCGCCGCGGCACCTGGATGCGCGCCTCGAGGCCGGCGAACAGCGCGGCGCCGCCCATCGCCAGCGGCGCGAGCGCGACCAGCCTGGCCGCGACGGCCTCGCCCTGCTCCTTCTGCGGCCCGAACTGACGGTGGAAGGCCGTCAGCGCGGAGTGGCCGTGGATCGCCAGGATCGTCCCGATCGCCCCGACCGAGCCGGCCGCGACGGCCGTGATCAGCTGGACGCGGCGGCGGTCGAGGACGACCAGCACGACAAGCGCGACGCCGAGGCTGATCACCGCTCCGCGGCTGAACGTGAGGTAGATCGTCGCCACGAGCGGCATGAGCGCGACGGCGGCGAGCATCCGCACGAGCATCGCCCCCCGGGCCATGAAGCCGAGCGCCAGCACGACGCCGATGCCGGCGTAGGCCCCGAGCGCGTTCCAGTAGCCGATCGGCTGGTACAGCCGCCCGAACTCCGACCCGGCGGTGAACATCCCGAAGACGCCGGGATAGAGCCGGGTCGCGATCGCGTAGGAGGCGACGGCGGTGATCCCGCCGAGCGTCCCCAGCGCCACCGGGACGGCCCGGTCGCCCGCGGCCACGAGGATCAGCGCGCCGAGCGCTGCGACGTAGACCAGCAGGAAGCGGATGTCGGTGGCCGTGGACGCTCGATCGTCCGACCACAGGTACGACACCGCGGTCCACGCCCACAGGAGGCCCATTGCGCCGAATGCCACGAGCGCGGAGCGCGAGATCCGCAATTCTCCGCGCGCGCCCGCCAGAACAGCGATTGCGGCCAGGCCCGAAACGGCGATCGCCGTGCGCCAGACGCCCAGATACCCGCCCGGCCAGGCCCCGAAGTAGTACCCGCCCTTGTCGTAGGCGAGCAGCCCGACCGAGGCGGCCGTGAAGGCGAACGCCGCCACGCCACCCCAGCCACCAGGCACGGGGGGAGCCCACCGCTCATGCGCCGATGCGGCCTTCTGGCTTCCCTCTTCGACCGTGCCCGAGCTCGACAATTCGCCTCCATGACTGGCATGCTGACCGCCAGGTGCGGTATGGTGTCGACAATGGTAGGCGTGTCAAAGGAACGGAGCGAACCAATGGGAAAGCGCTTGAAGCGCCGATCTGTTGCGGCTGCGCTGCTTACGCTGGCAGTTGTCGCGACGATCGGTGCGGGCACGGCAAACGCTGCCTCCCCCGCCAGTAACAACGGCCCGCCGGGCGGTGGCGGCGGCGTCAAGGGCGTCGTCGCAGGCGGCGGTGGCCCGGCCGGTGGTGTCGAGGGTCAGGTCGCCAGCGGTGGCGGCGGGACACTACCCTTCACCGGTGCAGATCTGGGGCTGTATGCCACGGCGGGCGTCGGGATGATCGGTGCCGGTCTGCTTCTGCGCCGCGCGTCCTCTCGGCGCGTGTCGTAAGGCCACACCTCAGCTCGTACGAGAGAGTTCGCTTCGGCCCCCGCAGATGCGGGGGTCGAAGTGTTTAAGGGATCGTGAAGGGCGAACGGGCTAG
>DASUHM010000077.1 GCA_036273515.1 Gaiellales bacterium | reverse complement strand
GGCGTGCTCGGACCGCGCGAGTCGGAGCCGACCGCGCGCTGGATCCGGCACCGGCAGCGGGACGACGGCAGCTGGTCCACCTTCCACGACGGCCCCGCGGACGTGTCGACCACGGTCGAGGCCTACGTCGGCCTGCGTCTGGCCGGCGACGACCCCGACGCCGAGCACATGGCGGCCGCCCGCCGGACGATCCTCGAGCTGGGCGGCCTCGAGCGCGCCCGGGTGTTCACGAAGATCTGGCTGGCGCTGCTCGGCATGTGGGACTGGAACCACGTCCCCGTGCTTCCGCCGGAGCTGATCTTCCTGCCCCGCTGGGCGCCGCTCAACATCTACGACTTCGCCTGCTGGGCGCGGCAGACCATCGTCCCGCTCACCGTCGTCTCGGCGCACCGGCCCGTCCGCCGCGCGGGCTTCGTGGTCGACGAGCTGCGCGCCGGCGGCCCGCCGATGCCGCCGCCGGACGGCGTCTGGGAGCACGCGTTCGTGGCCATCGACCGCCTGCTCGGCCGCTACGGCCGCCGTCCCGTCCGCAGGCTGCGCGCCGCCGCCCTCGACCGGGCCGAGCAGTGGATCCTCGAGCGGCAGGAGGCGGACGGCTCATGGGGCGGCATCCAGCCTCCGTGGGTGTACTCGCTGATCGCGCTCGCCCTGCGTGGCTACGACCTCGACCACCCCGCCATGCGCCGCGGGCTGGGAGGCCTGGACGGCTTCACGGTGCACGAGGACGGCTTCCGCCGCATCGAGGCCTGCCAGTCGCCGGTCTGGGACACGGGGCTCGCCGTGATCGCCCTGCTCGACGCCGGCGTGTCCGCCGACGATCCGGCGCTTCGGCGAGCCGGCGCATGGCTCGCCGGCGAGGAGATCGGCGTGCGCGGCGACTGGGCGGTGCGCCGGCCCCATCTGCAGCCGTCCGGATGGGCCTTCGAGTTCGCCAACGACAACTACCCCGACATCGACGACACCGCCGTCGTCGCCCTCGCCCTGCAGCGGCTCGACCCGGGCGACGGCGCCCGGCCGCCCATCGTCCGCCGGGGCGCGGCGTGGGTCGCCGGCATGCAGTCGGATTGCGGCGGCTGGGGCGCGTTCGACGCCGGCAACGACCGCGAGCTGTGCCGACGGCCGCCGTTCTGCGACTTCGGCGAGGTCATCGATCCCCCCAGCGCCGACGTCACCGCGCACGTCGTCGAGCTCCTGGCCGGCGTCCCCGGCCACGGGCACGAGGTGCGCACGGGCACACGCTGGCTGCTCGGCCGGCAGGAGCCTGACGGCGCCTGGTTCGGCCGATGGGGCGCGAACCTCGTGTACGGCACCGGCGCGGCGCTGCCGGCGCTCCGCGCTGCGGGCATGGGCCGCGACCACCCGGCGGTGCGAAACGGCGTCCGCTTCCTCGAGTCGGCCCAGAACGAGGACGGCGGCTGGGGCGAGGACCTACGCGGCTACCGTGACCCGGCCTGGCGCGCCCGCGGCACCTCGACGGCGTCCCAGACCGCCTGGGCGCTGATCGGCCTGCACGCCGCCGGCGAGACGGGCACGGCCGTCGAGCGCGGCCTGCGCTGGCTGATCGAGACGCAGCTGCCCGACGGCGGATGGGACGAGCCGCAGTACACCGGCACCGGCTTTCCGGGGGACTTCTCGATCAGCTACCACCTCTACCGAACGGTCTTCCCGGTGATGGCGCTGGGACGGTTCCGGGAGATGCTGCCATGAGTGCCCGCCCCGTCGTCGCCGCCCCCCTGGCCCTCGAGGCCGCGATGCTGCACGGCGCCCGCCGCGATGCCGACGTCGTCCGCACGGGCATGGGGCCGCAGCGCGCCGCCGCCGCCGCCCGGACGCTCTCGCGCGCCGACCATGCCGGCCTGGCCGTCGCCGGCCTGTGCGCCGCGATCTCGCCCGAGCTGCGGCCGGGCGACGTCATCCTCGCAGACGCGGTCGACGACGGGACCCGGCGGACGCCGCTGCCGGACGACTCGCTTCTCGAGCACGAGCTGCGCCGGTGCGGGCTGCGCGTCCACCGCGGCCCGGTCCGCTGCGTCGGCCGCGTCCTCGGCGCCCGGGAGCGGGCAGGCCTCGCCGGCACGGGTGCGATCGGGGTCGACATGGAGTCCGCACCGTTGATCGAGGCCGCCGCCGACCGCCCGCGGGCGGTCGTGCGGGTCGTCGTCGAGCCCGATGGCCGGGGCCTGGTGTCGCCGTGGACGGCCCTCGACGGCGTCCGCGCGCTCCACTCGCTGCGCCGGGCCGCAACGGCCATCGGCCTGTGGGCCGGGGCGCTCGGCCCACGCACCGTGCTCCTGGCCGGCCCCAGGTCGTTCTGCGCCGGCGTCGACCGCGCCATCGAGATCGTCGAGCGCGCCCTCGAGCTGCGGGGAGCGCCGATCTACGTGCGCAAGCAGATCGTCCACAACGTCCACGTGGTCGCGCGGCTCGAGGAGCTCGGTGCCGTGTTCGTCGAGGAGCTGGCGGATGTGCCGGCCGGCGCGACGGTCGTGTTCTCGGCGCACGGCGTGTCGCCGGAGGTGCGCCGCGAGGCCGCCGAGCGCCGCCTCGACGTGATCGACGCGACCTGCCCGCTCGTGGCCAAGGTGCACGCCGAGGCCCGCCGGTTCGCCGCCCGCGGCGACTCGATCGTGCTGATCGGCCACGCCGGCCACGAGGAGGTCGAGGGCACGCTGGGCGAGGCGCCGGAGCGGATCACGCTCGTCGAGAGCCCCGAGGACGCCGCCCAGGTCGAGCTGCCCGACCCAACGCGCATCAGCTACCTGACGCAGACGACGCTCGCGGTCGACGAGACCGAGGAGGTCGTCGACGAGCTGCGCAAGCGCTACCCGGACCTGGCATCGCCCCCCGCCGACGACATCTGCTACGCCACCCACAACCGCCAGCAGGCGCTGCGCGAGGTCGCCCGCACATCCGACCTCGTGCTCGTCGTCGGCTCGACCACCTCGTCGAACTCGAAGCGGCTGGTGGAGGTGGCCGAGCGGGCCGGCACGCGCGCGAGGCTGATCGACGACGAGGCCGACCTGCGCCTGGCCTGGCTCGAGGGCGTGCGCACGGTCGGCCTGACGGCCGGCGCCTCGGCGCCCGACCGGCTCGTCTGGGCGATCGTCGACGCGCTGCGCGATCTCGGCAGCGTCGCCGTCGACGACCGCGCGATCACGCGCGAGACGACACGGTTCAACCTGCCCCCGGAGGTGAGGTGATATGGCCATCCCGCTCAGACAGAGCGTCCGCATCGGCGCCTACCTGCTGCGCCAGCGCATCGCCCGCCGCGAGAAGTTCCCGCTCCTGGTCGAGCTCGAGCCGCTCTTCCAGTGCAACCTGGCCTGCTCGTTCTGCGGCAAGATCCAGCACCCGGAGCACGTCCTGAAGAAGCGGATGCCGGTCGATCAGGCGCTCGGCGCGATCGAGGAGTGCGGCGCGCCGATGGTGTCGATCGCGGGCGGCGAGCCGCTCGTCCATCCCGAGGTGCACGAGATCGCGGCGGAGCTCGTGCGGCGGCGCAAGTTCGTCTTCCTGTGCACGAACGCGCTCCTGATGGAGAAGCGGATGGAGCGCTTCCAGCCGTCGCCGTACTTCACCTGGGTCGTCCATCTCGACGGGATGCGCGAGCGCCACGACCGCTTCGTCGAGCGCGAGGGCGTCTTCGACATCGCGGTCGCGGCGATCCGCGCGGCGAAGGAGCGCGGGTTCCGGGTGTCGACGAACACGACGTTCCTCACCACGGACACCGCGGAGACGGTGCGCGACGTGCTCGATTTCCTGAACGACGACCTCGAGGTCGACTCGATCCAGATGTCGCCGGCCTATGCGTACGAGAAGGCGCCCGACCAGGAGCACTTCCCCGGCGTCGGGCAGACGCGGCGGCTGTTCTCCGAGGCGTTCGCCGGCGGCGGTCGCAAGCGCTGGCGCCTGAACCACTCGCCGCTCTATCTCGACTTCCTCGAGGGCAAGGTCGACTTCCCCTGCACGCCGTGGGGCATCCCGAGCTACTCCGTGTTCGGCTGGCAGCGGCCCTGCTACCTCATGGCCGACGGCTACGCGAGCACGTACAGGGAGCTGATCGAGACGACGGACTGGAGCAAGTACGGGCGCGGGAACGACCCCCGCTGCGCCAACTGCATGGCCCACTGCGGGTACGAGCCCACCGCCGTGCACGCGACGATGGGATCGCTGCGCGAGTCCGTGCGGGCGATGGCGGGACGTGGTTGAGCCTGCGAGAAACGGCTCAGCCGAACCGGTCGACGAGCGGCCGGTAGAGCTCGGGCACGGCGCCGCGGAGCCGGATCGGCCCGTCCAGCCAGCCGGGGACGACGACCTGTGCCCGGTCGCGGCGGATGGCGTCGACGATCGCGGCGGCGACCCGGCCCGCCGGTACAGGGCGGGGGAACGAGCGCGCGTACGGCACGCCGCGGCGGGCGAAGAAGGGCGTCGCCACCGCGCCCGGGATGACGACCGAGAACCCGACCGGCGTATCGCAGTGCTCCTGGCGCAGCGCCTCGGTGAATGCCGCCAGGCCCGCCTTGCAGGCCGCGTACACGGCCTCGCCGCGGCCGCCCGCATGCCCGGCCACCGAGCCGACGGTGACGACATGGCCGCGACCGCGCTGGATCATCCCGGGAAGCAGCGCGCGCGTCAGCTCGAGCGCGGCGGTCAGGTCGACCTGGATCAGCCGGCCGATATCCCCCTCGGGCATCTCGGCGAAGCTTCCCGCCCAGCCCACGCCGGCGTTGTTCACGAGCACGTCGACGCCCCCATGCACGGCCGTAGCGGCAGCGGCGAGATCGGCCGCGGCGCCTGCATCGGCGAGGTCGTACACGAGCGCGGTGCCGCCCAAGCGCGCCGCCACCTCCGCGGTCCGAGACGGGTCGGAGCCGGCGACCACCACCCGAGCCGCGCGCGATGACAAAGCCTGCGCCGTCGCCGCCCCGATCCCGCTCGAGGCCCCGGTCACGAGGCAGGCCGCTCCGCGCACGTCCACGGCCCGCTAATACCCCTTCGGCCGGGTCGGAAAGCCAGCCGCGGGCCCCGTTCGGTCGCGGCCGGACGGCGGCGCGGGTGCTTTCGGGCGTGATCGCCGCCGCCGGCACGGCCGGCGCCCGCCTCCCCGCACGCACCGCGCATCGCCTTGCGGTCGCCGGCGGCACCATCGAGTGGGCGGCCCGGCCGGGCAAGCGGCGGACGCTGGTCGAGAACCTGGCGCACGCGGTCGGGCTCGAGTACTGCGACCCGCGGATGCGCGGCATCGTGCGCCGCGAGATCGTGAACGAGGCCCGCCGCTCCGCCGACCTCCTGTGGTCGATCGGGCGTCCCGGCGAGCTGATCCGGCAGGTGCGGATCGAGGGCCGGGCCGGCGTCGACGCGGCCCTCGCGGACGGCCGCGGCGTGATCCTGGCCGGCCCGCACATCGGCGGCTGGGAGGTGGTCGTGCCGGTGCCGGCCGCCGTGCTCGACGTACCCGTCGCGGTGCTCGTGAACGACGACTGGCTGGCATGGGCGGTCGAGGGCATCCGCCGCCGGGCCGGGCTCGGGGTCGAGTACCTCAGCGCCGGGCCGCGCCCGCTGATCCGCCGCCTCCGCGAGGGCCACGCGCTGCTCATGTTCTCGGACATCGTGCCCGGGGCGGGCGTGCGCACCCTCCCCGTCCGCTTCCTCGACGACGTGGCCTGGCTCCCGGCCGGGCCGGCGGCGCTCGCGCGCATGGCCGGCGCGGTCATCGTGCCGCTGGCGGTGCTGCCGCTCGACAGGCGTGCGTGGGTCATCGAGCTCGGCGAGCCGATCGATCCCCGCCGGGCCGGCGGGAACGCCGCGCCGGCCGACCACGAGACGTTGCAGCGCATGGCCGACGCGTGGAGCGACGTGATCCGGCGGTATCCGGAGTGGTGGGCGGCGGTCTATCCGCTCGACTGGGGCGGATGAGCGCGGGCGGCGCGCAGCCCCGCCCATCCGAGCAGGCCTCCGGCAACGACGTCCACCACCAGGTGGTTGGCGGTCACGATGACGACCGTCGCGACGGCGGGCGGGTAGAGCGCCGCCGCAGCCCGCACCGCCGGCCGGCGGCTGCACGCGCGCAGCGACTCGGCGCTGATCACCGCCCAGGCCATGTGGATGCTCGGCATCGCGGCGATGGGATTGAAGAGCTGCGACACCCCGCCCCGGTCGAGCTCGAGGCCGGAGGCGGCCGACATCGTGTCGACGAACCCGTCGGTCGTGCGGGGAGGCGCGGTCGGAAAGACCAGGAACGGCACCTGGGCCGCCAGCATGGTCCCGGCCACACCGCGGCGCAGCCGCCGGTAGCCGGGATCGCGCCGGCGCAGGAGGACGGCCAGCGCGCCGACCGTGCAGGCGATGTTCGCGCCGACGTAGGCGGCGTTCAGCGCCCCCAGCGGGACGCGCGGGATGGCGGCCCGCTGCAGCGCCGGCTCGACCGCGATCCCCAGCCGCCGTTCCAGCCGGATCAAGCGCTCGGTGTTGCGCCGGGCGCGGGCGCGGCCGGCCGGGCTCCAGACGGCCCGGCGGACACCGAGCGCGGCGGCATACGTGCCGAGCGCGATGGCCACCTCGCGCAGGACGCTCGGCGGAGCGTTTCGCGGGTGGCTCACGAGCGGCAGGCCCCGTGGCGGTGCTCGACCGCCTCGCAGTAGACGTCCAGGATCTGCGGCAGCACCGCACCCCACCCGTACGCGCAGGCGCGGCGCCGGCCCTCCTCGCCCATGCGCCGCAGCGTGTCGGGCGCCGAGATCATGTCCTCCAGGACGTCGCCGAGCGCGACGGCGTCGCCGGCGGTCACGAGCCGGCCGCAGCGGCGCGGAAGAACCCCGGCATAGCCCTCCAGGTCGGAGGCGACGACGGCGGCGCCGGCCGCCATCGCCTCGACGATCACGATCCCGAAGCTCTCCGCCCGCAGCGACGGCACGCAGACGACGTCCGCAGCCTCGAGCAGCGCCCGCAGATGTAGCTCGGATACCGGCCCGAGCGCATGGACGCGCGGGTCGGCCGTGTCGGCGGCGACCGGCCCGGCCAGATCGAGGCGCGCCGGCGCCGACACGCGCCGGAACGCCCGCAGGAGCACGTCCAGGCCCTTGCGCGGATCTGCCCGGCCGACGTAGAGCAGCCGTGGCACCCCGTTCCCGTTCGCGCCGGGCGCGACCGGGGCGTGCATCTCGACCGCGTTCGGCACGATCCGGTAGCGGCCCGGCAGCACCGATGCGACGAGGTCGCGGGCCTGCGGGGAGACGGCGATGGCTGCATCGATCCGCCGCCGTGCCCGGCGCACCACCGGCGCGAACCGCCGGTACCAGCGGGCGTCCGCCGAGGCCATGTGGAACGTCGCCACGACCGCCGCCTGGGTGGCCGCGATGGCCGCGAGGCCGGGCGGCAGCATCGGCTCGTGCACGTGGACGATGTCGTAGTAGCCCCGCCGCAGGCGGCGGCCGAGCCGGGCCAGCGACCAGGGCGCGATCAGGGTCCGCGTGACCGACCCATTGTCGGAGAACGCCCGTGCGGCGCCGATCGACGCGAACTCGGCGCCCTGGGGCGAGTGCCGTCCCGGCGCGAGCAGCGTGACCGCCGCACCGCCCTCGCGCAGGTGCGCCGCAAGGCCATGGGTGTGCTGCTGGACGCCGCCGGGGACGTCCATGGCATACGGGCACACGACGGCGATCCGAAGCCCGCTCACATCTCTGACCGCCATCACCATCGGAGTACCCGCGGCGGGCGGCCGCGAACCGGCCGGCCCGTCGCGGAGCGCGGCGGACCGGCCGGCGGAACGTCAGCGAGAGCTGGGCTCGACCACCATCAGAGTGTTGCCGTCCGGATCCCGGAACCAGAACATCGGCGGCACCGGGTCGCCCATGCGGGAGACCTCGTCGTCGACGTCGGCGCCACGGGCGCGGAGCTCCGCATGGGTGGCGTCGATGTCGTCGGTCGTGAGCGTGATGCCGGTCTCACGCGACGTCGGGTCGTCGGTGCCGGGGCGCGGCGGGGCAAGCGCGATGCCGGTCCTGCCGTTCGGTGGGTAGACCTCCACCCAGCGGTACTGGCCGCCGAACGGGATGTCCGTGCGCTTCTCGAAGCCGAGCACGTTCTCGTAGAACTCGATCGCCCGGTCCTGGTCGGCCGACGGGATGATCACGAGGCTGATCTCTCCGATGCGGCTGGCGGTCTTCGTCATCTGAGTCCTCCTGGACAGCGAGTGGTCGCGAGTATGACCGGCACGGGCGGGCGAACTCATCGTCAGGCCGCGTGGCGATCGCGCTCGGCGGCGCGGTCGCCCGGCTCCCACCCGGCGATGCGGCGGGCGCCGCGGCCGTGCGTGAAGAAGCTGATCGACCAGCGCAGGAGCACGACCAGCCGGTTCTGGAACCCGATCAGATAGGCCAGGTGGACGCCCAGCCAGAGCGACCAGGCCGGGAATCCGGAGGCGTGCACGCCCTTGATGTCGGCGACCGCCTTGGATCGGCCGATCGTGGCCATGTTGCCCTTGTCGCGGTAGCGGAAGTCGGGCCGTGTCCGCCCGGCCGCGCGGGCCGCGATCAGCTTCGCCGCGTAGTGGCCCTGCTGGATCGCGACCGGCGCGACTCCGGGGAGCGGCAGGGCGTTGCCGGACCGGTCGTGGACGACGGCCATGTCGCCGAGCGCGAGCACGTCGGGGTGGCCGGCCACGGTCAGGTCGGCGCCGACGGGGATCCGCCCGGCCCGGTCCGGCTCGACGCCGGCCGCGGCGGCCAGCGTGGCGGCGATCGGCGCGGCCGTCACGCCGGCCGCCCAGACCGCGGTGCGGGCGGGCACGCGCTCGACGCCGCCCCCGGGGTCGCGGATGGCGACGTCGCCCGCCGTCACGTCGACCACCGTGTGGCCCACGAGCGGCGTCACCCCCAGCTTCACCAGGGCGCGCTCGGCGCTCGCCGAGAGCGACTCGGGGAAGGCGCCCAGGACGCGGTCGGCCGCCTCGACGAGCAGCACGCGGGCGGCGCGCGTGTCGGCCGACCGGAAGTCGCGCTTCAGCGTGTCGCGCCCGAGCTCGGCGATCTGGCCGGCCATCTCGACGCCGGTCGGGCCGCCGCCGACGACGACGAACGTCAGCCAGGCCGCACGCCGCTCCGGGTCCTCCTCCACCTCGGCGGCCTCGAACGCGCCAAGCACGCGGGTGCGGATGTCGAGCGCTCCCTCGAGCGACTTCAGCTGTGGCGCGTGCGCCTCCCACTCCGGATGGCCGAAGTAGGAGTACTCGGAGCCGCCGGCCACGACGAGCGTGTCGTAGTGGATCGCCTTCGCCGGCGCGCCGTTCGCCAGCCTTCCGAGCATGACCCGGCGGGCGTCGAGATCGAAGCCGGTCGCCTCTGCGAGCACGACCTTCGCGTTCGGCTGGCGGCGGAACACCCAGCGCAGCGGCGGCGCCACCTCGGCGGACGAGAGCGCCCCCGTGGCGACCTGGTAGACCAGCGGCTGGAACAGGGAGAAGTTCTGGCGGTCGACGACCGTCACGTCGACGGGCGCACGGCGCAGACCGCGCACGACGCGCATCCCGCCGAAGCCGCCGCCGACCACGACCACGCGGTGCCGGGGAGCGGCCTCGGATGCGGGATGCGCGCCCACGATCAGGCGGCCGCCCGGTCGCCCGCGAAGAGCATGCGCTGCGCGTATGCGGTGTCCATGTACTCGCGCACTGCCTGGATCTTGCCATCCCGCACCGTGAACGCCCCGATGCAGAAGTTCTCGTACGGCTCGCCCCGCAGCGTCCGGGCCCGGCTCGTCCACTCGACGACCGCTCGGTCGCCGTCCGCGACGATCGCGGTGATCTCGAGCCGGATCGAGCCGGGCTCGTAGCTCCCGAGAGCGCCGGCCAGGAACTCGTCGATGATCGTGTCGCGGCCGCGCCACGTCCCCGACATGGGCATGTCGCCGAAGAGCTGCCAGGTGGCGGACTCGGCGAAGAGCTCGCGGATGGTCGCCCCGTCCCCGGCCTCGACGGCGGCGACGTCGCGCTCGACCACGGCCCTCGTGTTGGTGTCAGTGATGTCTGTCATGCAGCCAACGTCGCCCGCACCCCACCGCCCGGAAAGACGGCTTGGGAATGACTTCAGCGCCCCACGGCATCGCCGGCGCCGGCGCGCCAGCCGAGATCGTCGGCCACCTCCTCGGCGGCATCCAGCAGCCGCTCGGCCGCCGGGTTCGTGCCGCCGGCGCGGGTGAGGAGGCGGGTCTCGAAGGCGGCGGGCGGCTCGAGCGGCAGCCAGACGAGATCGCCGGGCAGGCCCAGCCGGGCCGACTCGCCCGCAAGCGCGACGGCCTCGCCGGCCACGAGCGGCGTCAGCGCCAGGTCGAGCGCGACCGTGCGGTGCACCAGGCGCGGCTCGACGCCGCGGTCGCGGAACACCGCGAGAACGGCGTCGTAGTGGCCGGGATTGGCATCGCGCTGATGCATCAGGAACGGCATGTCGGCGAACGCGTCGAGCCGGATGCCCCCCGCCGCGGCCCGCGGGTCGTCGCGGCGCAGCTCGATGCCCTGCGGCTCGAGCCGCAGCAGCCGGGTGACGAGGCCCGGGTCGGGCGGAGGGCAGCGAACGGCGCCGATGTCGATCGTGCCGTCGTGCACTCCAGCCAGGATCTGGCCCGTCGAGAGCACCTGGGTGGTGACCTGGATCTCGGGCAGGCGTCCCATCAGGCCGCGCAGGAGCTCCGGCACCGTCTCGTAGCTCACGCTCACGCCGTACCCGAGCGAGACGGCGCCGCGCTCGCCGGTCCCGTACGAGCTCGTCAGCCGCCACAGCTCGTCGGCCGCGTCGAGCAGGACCGGGCCGCGCTCGTACAGGAACCGGCCCGCCTGGGTCAGCTCGAACGTGTGCGTCGTGCGGTGCAGGAGCTCGACGCCCAGCTCCCTCTCGAGCTGCCGCACCTGCCGGCTGAGCGCCGGCTGGGCGACGTGCAGGAGCTCGGCGGCCCTGGTGAAGTTCTGCTCGCCTGCCACGGCCAGGAAGTCGCGCAGCCTGCGCAGCTCGGGCGCCTGGCCGATGCTCGCGCGCCACGTGGTGGTCATGCCGTTGCGCTCTGTACCCAGACACGATCCGTCTTTCACATCCGGCGGCGGCGGGTCTTTACTGGTTGGCCCGGCTGGGCTGCGAACCGAGCAGCGCAAGGACGCAGGGAGCGGTCATACCTGGTCGTATGGGCGCGACCGAGAAGCTTTGAAGGGCGGATGCCCTTGACGGCGGTCCGAGGCGTCTGCGACTACGCAGACGCCGGGGCGCGATGCGACGGTTCGCAGCCGCAGCCCAACCGGCGCCTGAACCGCCACGAACAGCCCGATGTCCAGGCGCGCGAGGAGTTCCCGATCGACCATCTAGTCTGCGCGGATCGACCGCGCGGCAGTACTCGAGGCCTACGACGAGCAGATCCGGCGGAGGCCGCAGCCGGAAGGGCCGGACGACCGCGTCGAGACCGACGGCGTGGTCGTCCGCCAGCTCTCCGGGCCGGACGGCTGGAACGGGGTGCCGTGGTCGCGGCTCGACGCGGCGACGGCGGACACCGCGATCGCGGCCCAGGTGGCCCGGTTCGCCGAGCACGGCCATCCCTGGGAGTGGAAGCACTACTCCCACGATCCCCCGCCCGACCTGGCCCGCCGGCTGGAGGCGGCCGGATTCGAGCCCGAGGAGGCCGAGGCGCTGCTCGTCGCCGAGGTCGCCGCGCTCGACCTGGACGCGGCGCCGCCGCCCGGCGTCGAGGTCGTCATGGCCAGCGATGCGAAGGGCGTCGACCAGGTGGTCGCCGTCCACGACGCGGTGTTCGGCATCGACGGCTCCGGACTGCGCCGCCCGCTGCTGGCGGCGCTCCAGCAGAAGGTGCCGCCCATTCTGGGTGTCGTCGCCCTGGCCGGTGGCCGGCCCGTCGCCGCCGCCCGCGCCGAGTTCCACGAGGGCACGGACTTCGCCAGTCTGTGGGGCGGCGGCACGGTGCCCGAGTGGCGCGGCCACGGCATCTTCCGCGCGCTCGTCGCCCGCCGCGCGGCCTTCGCCGCCGCGCGCGGGTACCGCTACGTCCAGGTCGACGCGCTGCCCACCAGCGAGCCGATCCTGGCCCGGCTGGGCTTCGTCCGCCTGGCGACGACCACGCCGTACATGCACCCGGGGCGGGTCACGTGACGGGAGGAGGGCCATGGCCACGATGAATGACCTGGACGAGCTCGCGCTCGCCATGCCGCATGTCACCAAAGAGGTGTCCGACGACGGGCGCCCGGCCTACCACGTGCATCGGAAGCTCTTCTGCATCCACCGCAGCCGCCGGCCCGACGCGCTCGATCCGGAGACGGGCGAGCGGCTCGCCGACGTGCTCATGTTCCGGGTCGCCGACGAGGGCGTGAAGGAGCTGATCCTCTCGGACGAGCGCGACATCTACTTCACCACGAAGCACTTCGACGGCTATCCGGCCGTGCTCGTCCGCATCCCCAGCTCGCCCGCATCGACCGCGAGGAGCTGCGCGACATGGTGGTCGAAGCCTGGCTGGCCCGGGCGCAGAAGCGCGTCGCCAAGGCGTGGCTGGCCGAGAACGCCCCGCCGCCGGAGGACTAGCGGCCCAGATGATTGATCGGTAAGTCCCGCGCGCCTGGACGCACGGACGGCGGGTGGTCAAGCGGCGCGTCGGTGGCGCTTTGGCTGCGAACCGTCGCATCGCGCCTCGGTCGCGCCCATACAACCCGGTATGACCGCTCCCCGCGTCCTTGCGCAGCCCGTGG
>DASUHM010000076.1 GCA_036273515.1 Gaiellales bacterium | reverse complement strand
CCGAGAGCAGGGTGGTCGTCGAGGTGGTCGGGGCCGTGACGCCTGCGAGCGACTGGGCGAGCGATGCTGCCGAGCCGGAGAT
The DNA here is from genome assembly GCA_036273515.1 of Gaiellales bacterium. Taxonomy (GTDB): domain Bacteria; phylum Actinomycetota; class Thermoleophilia; order Gaiellales; family JAICJC01; genus JAICJC01. The sequence goes on along the minus strand of DASUHM010000076.1, from coordinate 5,541 downwards.
CGAGTTCTGCATGGTGACCTCACCGGTGGGGGGATTGCCGATACCTCTTCGGTATCCCCGCCCCCGGACCTGAGTGCATAAACGGGGTCAGACCCTTTCATTCACGCCTACGGGTCTGCGGGCGTGCCGGCCCCGAGCCGGCGGCGCACCTGGGCACGCTCGCGGCGCCAATTGGCGCCGGGGTCGCGGCCCGAGAGCACGCCGAGCAGGAACATGCCGACGAGCGTGCCGAGGAACGCGAGCACGATCGAGCCGACGGCCAGCGCGTCCCAGGCCGAGGTGCCGGTGCCGATGTGGCGGCCGAAACGGAGGTCGAGCGCCGAGAGCACGACCACCGAGATCCACAGCCACTTCAGCGTCCGCCGGGTGAGCGCGGCCGGGTCGCGCGGGCGCGGGTTGGCCCGGTCCCAGCGCTCGAGCTCGTTCACGAGCCGCAGGTCGGGCAGCGGCCGCTCGGCCGGGAGCGTGCGCGCGCAGCCGTCGCAGAGCGGCCAGCCCGCGCGCGTCGGCTGATGGCAGTACGGACAGACCCGGGTGTCCGAGACGGCGTTCGTGCCTCCCATGCTAAGCGCGAACGCCGCTCACGGGAAGCCCGCCCGCCGCTCCGCGATAATCGGGCCGTGCAGGCCGATCAGGAGCCGCAGCTGCTCGAGGCGCGCCGGGAGCGGTTCTTCGTCCGCTCCCAGCTCAAGGTGCTGCGCCGCTACCGCGAGCGCGAGCAGGCGGCGGGCCGGCCGACCGCGGGGAGCGACGGGCGACTGGCCGACCTCGAGCGCGAGCTGCGCGAGCTCGACGAGACCGTCGAAGGGATGCGCGCCCGCCTGGGCCGGCCGCACCGCGACGTGCCGCAGGCCGGCGAGTAGGCTGCGGGCCATGGAGACGCGCGAGGCAGCCTGCAGCTGCGGTCAGCTCCGGGTCGCCGCCGACGGCCAGCCGGTGCGGATCTCGATGTGCCACTGCCACGCCTGCCAGCGGCGCACCGGCAGCGCCTTTGGCATGCAGGCGAGGTTCCCGGAGGAGGACGTCCGCATCGAGGGCCGGCACACGGCGTACGAGCGGCCGTCCGACCACGGCTCGGAGCGCATCTTCCACTTCTGCCCCGACTGCGGCTCGACCGTCTTCTTCACGTCGGCCGACCGGCCCGGGTTGATCGCGATCGCCATCGGCGCGTTCGCAGACCGCGACTTCCCCCAGCCGACGGTCTCGGTGTACGAGTCGCGCATGCACCCGTGGGTGGTCCTGCCGGACGGGATGGAGCACGAGCAGCTCTAGCGGTGGGCGGTCTCGGCCCGCGGGACGACCCGCGTGCTCGTGGCCTTCCACGACGCCACGACCCTCACGCCCGGGCGGATGCCCAGCCGCTCCACCGACCCCGGGGTGACCTCGGCCGTGAGGGCGCCGACGTGCACGCGGGCACGGTTGCCCTGGACGTTCACCCGCTCGACGAGGCCCTCCAGGTGGTTCAGCGCCGACGTGTCCGTGGGCGGCGTCAGGCCGAGCGTGATGTCCCACGGCGCCACGAGCACCGCGACCGGGCCCTCCGCCGCGTCGCCGACATGGATGAGCGTCCCGTCCGGCAGGTGCACGACCGGCCCCTCGGCGAACCCGGCGACGTAGTTGACGCCGGCGAAGTCGGCCACGAACCGGCTCGCCGGCGAGTGCAGGAGCTCCTCGCCGGTGCCGGACTGGACGATCTGGCCGCGGTCGATCACGACCACGTGCTCGGCCAGCATCGTCGCCTCCTCGTAGGAGTGAGTGACCGTGATCGTCGGCACCCGGGTGCGCTCGAGCACGGCGGCGAGCTCGGCCGCCACGCCCGACCGGGTGCCGGGGTCGAGCGCCGCCAGCGGCTCGTCGAGCAGCAGGAGCTGCGGGTCGGTCGCGAGCGCCCGGGCCAGGGCCACGCGCTGGCGCTCGCCGCCGGAGAGGTCGCGCGTGCGCGCGTGCGCGAGATGCTCGATGCCGAGCTGGCGCAGCACGTCGTCGGGATCGCGGCGGGCCTCGAACGCCACGTTCCCGATGACGTTCTTGTGCGGGAAGAGGGCGTAGTCCTGGAAGACGAAGCCGATCCGGCGGCGCTCGGCCGGCACGTCCACGCCGGGGCCGAACCACGTCTCCCCGTTGCAGCTGATCTCACCGCCGGCCGGCCGCAGGAGGCCCGCGATCAGCCGCAGCATCGTCGACTTGCCGGCTCCTGACGGGCCCACGAGCGCGGTCGGCACGGCCACGTCGAGCGCGACGTCGACCGCGAAGTCGCGCAGCGGGTAGGTCACATGGGCTCGAAGCGAAGCGTCCTCCCACGGATGATCAGTTTCACGGCCACGAGCACGATCGCGCTCAGCGCGATCAGGGTCGCGCCGAGGGCGAGCGCGGTGCCGAAGTCGCCCTGCTCGAACTGCAGGTAGGTGGCGATGGGCGCCGTCTGGGTGACGCCCTCGAGGCTGCCGGCGAACATGATCGTGGCGCCGAACTCGCCCACCGCCCGGGCCCACGCGAGCGCCGCACCGGCGCCAAGGCCCGGCCCCGCCAGCGGGATCGCCACCTGGAAGAACCGCTTCCACGGCCCGGCGCCGAGCGTGCGCGCGGCCGCGAGCAGGTCGCGGTCGACCGCCGCGAACGACGCCTGGGCCTGGCGCAGGTAGAGCGGGCCGGCCACGAACGTCATCGCCATGACGACCGCCGCGGCGGTGAACGGGATCTGGATGCCGAGCGCGTCCAGCTGATCGCCGAGCAACCCGGTGCGGCCGAAGGCGGCGAAGAGCCCGAGCCCGGCGACGGCCGGCGGCAGCACCAGCGGCAGCTCGAACAACGTCACGAGCAGCGTCTTGCCCCGGAACCTCGTCGTCGCGAGCCGGTAGGCGACCGGGGTGCCGACGATCAGCATCGCCGCGAGCGACGCCGCGCTCGTCTCGGCGGTGACCCGGAAGGCCTCGCGCGTCGGCTCGGTGTCGAGCCCGTGGCGCAAGTCGCCCTTCAGGAAGACGCCCAGCAGCGGCAGCGCGAAGAACGCTGCCGCTGCCAGACCGAGCAGGACCGTTATCAGCCCGTAGGAGCCGCTCCGAAGCCGAACTGCTCGAGCACGGCCTGTCCTTGCGGGCTGTTCACCAGGTCGATCCACTGCTGCGCCGCCTTCGTGTTCTTGCTGTAGCTGACGATCCCGATCGGGTAGGTCGCGGTCGCGTCCGCCGAGTCGGGGAACTGGATCTCGTGCAGCTTCGCCTTCTGCGACAGGGCGTCGGTCACGTAGACGAAGCCGGCGTCGGCCTCACCCGAGGTGAGCTTCGCCAGCACGCTCTCGGCATCCTGCTCCTTGCTGACGATGTTCAGCTTCGACTCGTCGGTGCCGAGGTTTTGGAGCACCTGCTCGGTGTAGGAGCCGAGCGGCACCGCCGGGTCGGCCACGACGACCTTGGCCTTGCCCTTCTCGAGGTCGGCCACGGTCTTGATGCCGGCGGGGTTCGACTTCGGGGTGACGAGGACGAGCGTGTTCGTGGCGAAGTTCGTCGTCTTTCCGAGCAGCTGCTCTCCCTGCAGCTGCTCCGGGTATTTCGTGCTGGCCGCGGCGAACACGTCGGCCGGCGCCTTCTGCTCGATCTGGGCGGCGAGCTGGTCGGATCCGGCCAGGTTCAGCGTCACCTTCCAGCCCGGGTGCTGCTGCTCATAGATCTTCTCGAGCCGGCCGAACGCGTTGGTCAGCGACGCCGCGGCGAAGACGTTCAGCGTCCCTCCCGAGGAGCCGCCGGACGATCCTCCGGAGCCCGACCCGGACCCGCCGCAGCCCGCGGCCACGAGCATCGTGGCCATCACCGCGACGACTGTCTTCCAGCGTGCGCTCATATCCTCCCCACCATCACCGACGTTGCCTTGACCGTCGCGACGGCCGGGATGCCCGGGGCCAGCCCGAGCTCGTCGACCGCGTCGCGGGTCACGACCGAGACCACCCGGTGCGGGCCGGCCCTGATCACCACCTGGGCGATGACTCCGGTGACCTCGACGCTCTCCACCACACCCTCGAAGCGGTTGCGCGCCGAGAACCCGTCCCCCGTCACTGCGGGCATGTGGCCGCCGAGCCGCTCGATCTCCGAGACGAGGATCGTGCGCCGGTTGCGGGAGTCGCGCTGCGACTGCAGGCGCCCGCAGCGCTCCCAGCGGCGCAGCGTGTCCACGCTCACGCCGAGCGCCTTCGCAGCCTCTCCGATCGATACCAGTCGGTCGTCCACTCCCACTCCTACATAGCCACCGCATAGGCAGGCGCGCCAGCATACACGCACAGGCGCAAGGCGGGGTCAGACCCCGAACGGCGGCCGTGACGGTTTTGTTGCGCTTTAGAGCGAGGGCAGGAGCAGCGTGCGCAGCGTCCGGCCGGCTGCCAGATCCTGGAGCGCCGCCTCGGCGTCCTCGAGCGGCCGGCGGCCGCTGACGAGCTCGTCCAGCATGAGGTCGCCCGCCAGGTAGAGGTCGACGAGCGCGGGGAAGTCCTCGGTTGGGATCGTGCTGCCGTAGTTCGAGCCGACGATGCGCAGCTCGCGCTCGGCCATGACCAGCGGCTCGAACTTCGCGGTCGCACCCGTGGGCGGCAGGCCGACGACGACGGCCATGCCGCCGATCCCGAGCATGTCGATCGCCTGCTCGGTCGTCTCGATCCTGCCGATCGCGTCGAAGGCGAAGTCGACGCCGCCGTCGGTCAGGTCGCGGACGGCCTCGGCCGAATCGCCGTCCCCGGCAGCGACTGCATCGGTTGCACCGAACGTGCGCGCGAGCTCGCCGCGGGCGGGATCGAGATCGACGGCGATGACCCGGCCCGCCTTCGCCAGCCGCGCGCCCTGGACGACCGAGAGCCCGACGCCGCCGCAGCCGATCACGGCGACGGTCGCTCCCTCGGGAACGGCGGCCGTGCGCTGCACCGCCCCGACCCCGGTCGCGACGCCGCAGCCGACCAGCGCGAGCACGTCGAGCGGCGCGTCGGCGTGAACGGCGATCGCCCCGGACTCCGGCACGACCACCTCCTCGGCGAACGACGACACCGACAGGTAGTGGTGGATCCGCTCGCCATTCCGGTGGAAGCGCGTCGTCCCGTCGTAGAGCACGCCCTGGGGCAGGAGCACGTTCGCGGCCAGCTCGCACCGGGCCGGGGACCCGGCCAGGCACCAGCGGCAGCGGCCGCAGCTCGGCACCCAGGAGAGCACGACCCGGTCGCCCTCCTTCAGCGAGGTGACGCCTGGGCCAACCGCGCTGACCGTCCCGGAGCCCTCGTGGCCCATGACGAGCGGCGCCGCGACATCCCAGTCGCCCTTGCGCACGTGGAGATCCGAGTGGCACACCCCGGCGGCCGCGATCCGGACGCGCACCTCGCCCTCCTTCGGGTCGTCCAGCTGGACGTCGGTGACCTCGACGGGGTGGTCAGGATCGCGGAAGACGACGGCGCGCATGCGGTTGACCGTATCAGGGGGTCATGGGTCAGGGGCGGGACGCCGCTCAAGACGGGTGGAACGACTTCCGGCCTTAGCCTGCCGACAGGCGCGCGCCCGAGATCAATGGGTA